>JAFAKL010000109.1 GCA_019235445.1 Verrucomicrobiota bacterium
ATTTAGGCGCCCTGCTGAACCTTTGGGGAAGGGATGGAAAGCAATATGGCTTACCGAAAGATTGGGACACTATTGCGATCGTCTACAATAAGGAGGTGCTGGAAAAGGCTGGAATCGATCCGAAGTCGCTCTCGAATCTGGATTGGAATCCGAAAGATGGTGGGTCTTTCGGCCGGCTGATCGCTCAACTGACCGTGGACACCAATGGCAAGACCGGACTCGACGCCGGCTTCAATCCGAAAAACGTGAAGCAGTACGGTCTGCTGATCGGAGGGCAGGTGGATGGATTTGGGCAGGTGGAATGGAGTCATCTGGCGGTCTCGAATGGCTTCAAATTCTACGACGGTCCATGGGCCAAGCATTTCAATTACGATGATCCAAAACTAGCCGAAACGATTCAGTGGATTGCTGACATGGAGCTAAAGAAGGGATTCATCGTTCCTGCCAAAGATGCGCGCCAGGCAGGAGCGAACGCACTTTTTGCCGGCCAAAAAGGAATCTTGTCGTTCGTCGGTTCCTGGGACATTCATTGGTGCAAGGAGAATTGCAAGTTTGATATCGGCTTTGCCCCTCTCCCGAAAGGTCCGGTTGGGCGCCGGACAATGTTTAACGGCCTTGCAGATTCCATCTGGGTTGGCAGCAAACATCAGGAGGAAGCCTGGAAATGGGTCAAATTCCTCGCCTCACCGGAGGCCCAGAAGATTGTTGGCGGCTACGGCGTAGTGTTTCCGGCAATTCCCGAAGCCACTGAAATAGCAAAGAGTAAAATGGCCGAGAGCGGAGTAGATGTCTCCGCGTTTGTCGACGAAGCGATCGACCCGAATACGACCTTCCTCTTTCCGATTACCGATCATGCAAGTGACGTGCTTCGCATCACACGCGCAGCATTTGATTCCATTTATCTGAATGGAGAAGACGCCGCCAAGACGCTGAAGGCCGCCAATGAAGAGGTCAATGCTCTTTTCGAGTAGCCGAAAGCGATGATTGCACCCATTACCAGCAGTGACATTGCACGCGCAGCAGGTGTGTCGCAGACGACAGTTTCCTTTGTCTTGAATCAGACGAAAGGCACCAGCATCAGCATCAAAACCAGGGCACGCGTCTTGAGCGCTGCTGAGACTCTCGGGTACGTCCCGAATTCCGCGGCCCGAACGCTCGGCAGCGGGCGCAGCCGCACTCTTGGGCTGCTGCTCGCTCGCGGAGATTTGATGAGCTTCGACGCATTTGCTCCGCCCCTGATGTTTGGGATTAGCCGTGTCTGTAATCTGCAGGGATTCAAATTACTCGTCGAGGCCGTCGAACCAGGCTCCAGGCGCGACGCTTATTTCGATTTGACGCGAAGCAAAAGCATTGACGCCTTGATTGTTCTCAATTCCAATTCCGAAGACGAGGGCCTGGTGCGGTTGATCGAATCCAATTTCCCAGTAGTGCTATTTGGTTCGATCCATCATGCAAAAGAAAACTCGATCACTCCGAACACCTCCCCGGCGGTGGAACAGATTACGCGCCATCTTGTCGAGTTGGGCCACCGGCGCATTGGACACATTACGTACGCGCCTCTTCGTTATGTTGGTGCGAGTGAAAGGTTGAAGGCCTTTCGACGCGCGCTTGATCTGCTAGAGACCGAATTTGACGAATCCTTGATCGGACTTGGCGATTTCAGCATCGACAGTGGTTATCATGCGATGCGTCAAATACTGGCGCGAAAGCATCGTCCCACCGCTTTATTTGCAGGTAATGATACGATCGCGGTAGGAGCAATTTCGGCTTTGCGTGACGCCGGGCTTTCTGTTCCGGGCGACGTGGCGGTCGTGGGGTTCGATGACCTCCCGATCGCTGCGTACCTTTCTCCAAAACTCACGACGGTGGCCACCCAGGCTGTAGCGCAGGGTGAACAAGCTGCGCTCGCTGCGATCGAGTTGCTCAAAGGCCAAGCGATTGGCAAACGCCGTTGTAAGCTCTCGCTCGAGTTCATTGTGCGCGAATCGAGTGGAGCCGTAGTGCGGCGATAGGTGGCGGGTGGCGGCGCCACGGCCTTGGGCGCAAGCAGATGGCGCGCGTCGGACGGAGTTAGTGCACTACTGACCGGTGGCGGCAGGCACCTTTTCCTCTTTCGGTTCGGCAGCGGTGAGCGCCGAGACAAATTGGTCGTGCGTCATCGGATGGGAAAACATCGGAAAATCGTGTTCGATTGCGCCACTCTGCGCCTGTTCGCTGACGGTTGCTGCACAGTCTTTAATTGTTATCACGTTGTACCCCAATTCGTAGCCGGTGCGCATGGTCGATTCGACGCAACAGTTGGTCAGAAAACCTCCGAGCGCGATGGTGTCGATCTTCCGGCTCCGGAGGATGAAGTCCAGATTGGTCGTCGCGAAACCGTCCAGACCGCGCTTCCCTTCGACAACGATATCGTCCGGGTGCGGCTTCAGGACGTCGACGATTTCAGCACCCCAGCTTCCTTTTTCAAAAACCTGGCCATCCTTGCACCCTTTCAGTATCCCGTACGGATCGCGGCTCAACTCGTTAAAGCCGGGAGCAAACTGAATCGGAACATAAACGATGGTGGCACCGGCCTCGCGCGCCTGATTGACCATCTCAACGGTGTTCTCCAGCATGTGCGTCGATTCCATAACAGGTTTGACGGCTTCGTGCAGTTTACCGCCCGGGGTGGTGAAATCGTTCTGGTACTCGATAAGAACTACAGCGGTGGTTTTCGGGCTCATAATAGGAGGTTTTTGGGGGTTAAACGAAGAGCGGCAGCATCTCAAGGCGAGATCTTTGTTCGTGCATCGTTTCATCTCCCGGCCGCGAGACAAAACGACTTGCCGCGTCGAGTACTTTCGGCAGGAGGTGGATGTCGCCGACGCTGGCAAGGAAAATCCCGGGACGGGCGAGCGCCCATTGCACCGCTGCGTCTATGTCGCCCTGCTCCTCGAACGGCTCATACCAGGTAGCGTGTGTCCGTTCACGTCCCCACCAGGGACGACGCGCGATAGACTTAATCGTCAGCATGGCCACGTTTCGCTCAGCGCAGACCGCTGCGACTCGCTCGAAAGCGGCGGCATAATGGGGATCTTGCATCATGATGTAGCTGTAAGGCAGCAAAACGCTGTCAAAGTCGAACCGCTCCAGACTGCGAAGGTGCGTGGCGGCGATCTGAGAGCCGTGACCCGTGACGCCGATGAACCGGACCAGCCCTTGGTCGCGAGCCTCTACGCAAGCTTCAAGCGCGCCTTTCGGGCTCAGCGCGGTGTCCCACTCAATCGGATCGGCCAGACTGTGGAGTTGAATCAGGTCCACCCGTTCAACACCCAGCCGTTCGAGAGAAAGATGGATCTGTCGTTTGGCGTCATCGTACTTCCGCTCGCCTGTCTTGGTGGCAAGGAAAAAGCGTCCAGGGTGTTTTCGAAGCCACGGGGCCACCCGCAGTTCCGCGTCACCATAGGAGGCGGCGACGTCGAGATGGTTAATCCCGTAACGGAGCAGCACCTCCAGCGTCTGGTCCGCTTCGTCCTGGGTGACCTTTGACAAAGCGGCCCCGCCAAAAACTACGCGAGTGCTCTCGTGTCCGGTGTGTCCGAAAAGTTGCTTGGGAATCATAGGAAGTTGTCCGTGCCAGAGGTCAGGGTAGGGAGTTGGGAAGCTTGGAAAGGAATCCGGGAACGCTACTCTCTTCTCTGCGCCAGTGTCAAACAGGCGCTAGTGTCTAACCAATCGTTATCGTTCTAGTGTACTTCGCCGTGTAGTTGCGCTCGTTCCTACCGGATCTTCATCCCTCCAACGCTGCACCGATTTTTGTTGCCTCCGGTACCTCTTCCAATTTCCCGGTGGCGACGTCGTAGAGATAGCCATAAATCGGCAGGCCCTGTGGAACCAGAGGGTGGGACCGGATCGTGCGGACATCGTCCACGACCGCCGCCCGAGCATCGTGGAATTCGAGCCAGTCGATCTGCCGTCCGGCCGCCGATCCAGGGCCTTGGCCTGCATCAACCCAGCCGTCCACGGTCAGATTGGCCGTCTCCAGGCTTTGTTCCAGCAGGTTGCTGAGGGTCCGGCCGGTGAAAAGCTCCATGCCGCAATTCGTGTGATGAATGACAAACCACTCCCGGGTTCCAAGCAGCTTGTGCGAGATCACAAGGGAACGAATGACGTCCGGGCTGGCACGACCACCGGCGTTCCGAATGACGTGCGCATCGCCTTCCTGGAGACCGGCAAATTTCGCGGGGTCAAGGCGCGCGTCCATGCAGGTCAGAATCGCGAAGCGCCGGGCAGGCGGAAGAGCCAGTTGACCTTTCTCGCCGAAAGTCTCCGAATAAGTCCGGTTAGCCGACAAAACTTCATTCAAAATTCGACTCATAAGATGATTATAGCCTGCCAGCGCCGCAAAAACGACAGGCGTAATCCTGATTAATTCTGACCGGCAAATACGGTCAAGAATTCCTTTCATCGCCCGGCTCGTCCGAAAGGGTGCCGCTCGAGGGGATGTCGTCTACGGACAGCCCGCGTGCGGATCTTCGCTCTGGAGAAGGCTGTTATTGCCTAGGAAACTGAATTCAAGGTGCGTTCACATGCACTAAAAATCGAAGTGCACGCTGCAAACGCCTCCCTGAGATTTGTAGCGACTCCGGCCTACCTGTCCGTTGTATCCGAAATAAGTGCCGATCGTCGGGGTCGTGACGCATTTATCCCGGAGGGATTAAAAGAGGGTAGCCTGGCACGAAGTGCCTGGAAAAAAGAAAAAAGACGCCTCTAGTCCCGTAGGGAGGGTTGATCAAGGTTTGCTCCAAATGTGTCATTCTCCTTTCCTCGGTCTCGGTGGCATCGCAAAGCAAAACGGAATTCATCCTAGTGTACTGCACCGAAATAGCATGCCATTCGCCGCAGGTCAGTTGGCTGTTTTTCAAGGCGCGAGCGACCAGCATATCTAAATCGATACGTGAGGAGCGACCAACGCGGAAAAACAGCCAACTGACCTGCGGCCCAGAGGGTTGCGATGAAAATGGGTCGGCGGCTGCGTTGCTCGTCGGTCACGTATCGATTGAGATATGCCCCTTTAACGCCAGTCCGGATCGGACCGCCTGGCCGGCGGCCCATTTTGATGGCAACGAATGGCCTGTAATTTCGGCGACAGTACACTTGTGCATTGGCGGAGTCGCTGACCATTGTTCATATGCGTCTATCAATGCCGACTACCAGTGGGAGCGTTTCTCAGTGGCCAGAAGCGATCAGTTCCATCGACCATCAGGTCGAACATCATCGGACTCGAACTTTTGAAGAGGAGTATCTGGCGTTACTAAAAAAGCGCACGAGTAAAGCTCGACGAAAAATATCTCTGGGCTAGCTATAGCTAGTGCGCACATCAACCGTCCCTCCGCTCCGGGACGGGTCCACTTTTCTCTTGTTCCAGGCACTTCGTGCCAGGCTACTTTCGTTTGGTCCCTCCGGGACAGGCTGCGCTCTTTTCGTTGTGGGATTCTCCTTAAGGGAAGTTACGCTTAAGGGGCTCACTCCGGGTTCAGGGCCAGTGTCCTCCGGGGTACCTTCTCTGAAGAGGCACCTAGGCCTAAAAATCGTCTTCGAGATGTCCAAACTCCAGGGTAAGGCGAGACGCCTTGCTTGCCACTGCGCTGCACTTCTTGTCTTCAGGCGGCGCTATACACGTACGTACACTAGAGCGGTTGGACGCCGATGGTGCCGCGCAGCTGGTTGGGATAATCGGCCGACCGGACCTGCGCGAGAGTCTGCTGAGCGGTTGCTAAACGCTCCGCAACGCCAAGACGCTCAGCTTCCTCGGCATAGTTCGCTTTGCCGGCGAACGTTTTCAGGCTGCGAACGTGGCGTTCCCAAAGCTTGATATCGGCCGTTTGTCTGGCCTTGAGACGGTCGTCGTACCAAGTGCTGGCGAGCATGCTTTCCCGGGTGAAGAGCGAGCGAATGTCAGAATGATCGAGCCCTTTACCCTCGAATTGGTCCTCCAGCATGAGATGAAGCAAGGCGCGCAAGGGAGGACAGGCGAGATTAATGCTGCCGTCGCGGAAATAGAGCTGCGCCACCCGTTTTTGCGTAGCGATAATATTGTCGACGCCATCCACGAAGATCTCCAGGTCCTGGAGTTCCGGACGGAGCATTTTCTCGGTGAATAGAGCGGCGGGATGGTGGAACATCTGGCCAAAAAAGGCTAGTACAAAGCGCATCGTAATACGGTACCCGAGGCGGCTCGCCGGGACGATGCGACCCTTGTAAGGCAGGTCGACGCAGCGTTCAAGGTAGCCTTCCGCAATGAGATACTTAGGATCGCGTTCAGCCGCCGACATGCGAGACCAGATCTCCGGCACCAATAAACTAATATCGTGATCAACTCTGAAATGCGGTCCTACATAGCCGGTAGCGGTCACGAAAACGGAGTCGCCTGTGAGGAGGTATGAGACCAGCGCGGCGTTGAGATCTATGATGGGTGGAAGAGCGTTGAAAGGCCCTTTTGTAAGCGCTCCCTCGGAACCCGCCCCGGTAGTGGAGGGGGACTTTCCGGTTAGGCTGCTGATGAATTCCATGAAAAGTTCGGGCAGCTCCAGGTAATGGATCGGGTTGAAGACGGCCAAGGGTCGGACATTACCGTCGGGCGGATTGTTGCGGCGGCCGGGCAGCACGGCGTTGACAGGCCGGTGGAGCGGCTCTCCGAAAGGAACGCGCCGAGAGAGACGAGCGCCGATTGCTGCTAAATGCGCCTCGCGAGGAGAGACCAGGTCGGGGCGGAGTTGCAGATACCTCGGGTTTTTCGAAGGCTTATTCTCCACAATTCGCGGGTTGGCGGAGGAAACGAAATAAGCGCCGTTCTCAGCTGCCGCAGCCTGTTGGATCAGCTGCTGCATCGGATACGTGAATCGATCGAAGCCGATCGCATCTTCCATTAATGCTCTTGCGTCGGCGGCGGTAAGGGCTTCGTAGTTGGAGAAAAAATTCCCAGGTCTGGCAAAATCGGCTTCAGTCTGTTTGTCGTAGCCAGGATGAATCGCGTCGTCCGGCCTCTGAAAAAATCGTTGCTCGCAATTTTTGACAAACTTAAGGCACGGATTCTGATACTCGGAATTGAGATTTTTCAAAGACGACCTCGGCACGGTGATGGAGGCGGTGATGTCGTCCTCCACGGAGAGTTTGGATGCCGGATAAAAATCCTTCCGCAAACCGAAGGTCCGCCAGGCGCCGTCCTGGTCGTAGCCGACACGCATGTAGTTTGTTACGAGCCGCCGGTTGTCGCATTTCAGCTCATGGCCAGGCACCCCGTTGATGAAATCCACGCTGAAACGTTCGCGCCATTTTTCGCCCCACTCGGGGGTGTAAAAGCGTTTTACAACGAAGACGAGTTCACGCTGGTATTGCGGAACCGACTCGAGCCAATTCGAATATTCGTCACTGTACAAGTCCGGAGCCGGTGTCAGAAGCTTAATCACTGAGCCAAGGGAACGTTCCGGGCTCAAGATCGGGCGGCTGCCTGGCGTCTTTCGCCCGTCGCGAAAACGACCTTCATAGCGGCGATTGATCAACTCTTCGACGCAGTCAAAGTCTCTCTTGAAGTCGGAGACGAAGACCGGCCCCTGGATAATAGAGTCCGTGATCGGCTTCGAAATCTCCGATTTTCCTCCCCCCGATACCGTAGAGGGCTTATGACAGAGGGTGCCCTCAGCGGCCGTGCCGACGAGTCTCCAGGCCCGGCCTCCTGGTGGTTTGATCATCTCAATCTTGTAGCCCGTGGGACGAAGATAGGTTTGCTTGGGGAGCAGCTTGATCGTGCTCTCTGTGCCGTCGTGGAGCCAGCGAACCACCTGGTTATGCAAGTCGAACCGGGCGTTTTCAGGAACGTATAAAATGTCCGGGAACTGCTTGTCGATACTGTAGCCTTCCGGGCGGAGGTCCATCAGGGCACCGTAAAGAGAGGTCATCCGTTCATATTGGCAATCGCTCTGGCCCGGTCTGGGATCAGGGGTAAATTCTTCGCCCAGATCGTAGCGTGGAAAGACCAGGGCCCCCCCGGCATGCTCTTCCTCGCACAGCCCAAAAAGGTTGGCAGAGTAACTGATCTGGGTTTTCACCTCCTTCTTGCAATAGCCAAAATAATTGTCGGCGATGAGCGTGACAATCACGCCGGTTCCGTCGCGGCAGGTCAGCTTGAATGCCACTCCGCCATTGTAGAGGTCTCGCTCGTCGCTCCAGCACATGCCGTCGCGACGTTGGCGCTCGGTAGCGAGATCCCGGTGCGGGAGACCGAGCTCCTGCTTGGTGACCTTCGTCAGGTGCGGCGCGAGAATGACGCAGCCGGTGTGCCCGGTCCAGTGCTCTGCGTCCAGCGCCGCATCGTTCTCTGGCAGAAAAGGGTCGCCGGCATTTCCAAAAATCCTCTCTACGAAATCAAGGTTACAGACCAGACTGCCCGGCGCCAGAAACCGGATCTCCATTGATTTTTCCGAGCTGAATCCCGGGACTTCCGGGCTGACGATCGGCCGCAGGAGCAGGGAAACAAAGCATTCTGCCTGCTTTGGTTGAGCGGAGGTGAATGGCAACCGCAGCAATTCCGAGGGCGGAGCGAAGGCGAGTTGGAGCAGTCGGCTGGCGACTCGTTTAGGCACGCTGACTTTATCCTCGGGAACGGGTAATCCGCCCTCAGCAATGTGGAAGATTCCCTCCGTGGTTCGGCGGTCGCTTTTTGGGTTATGCAGCACCCCTTGTCTGACTCGATAAGAGTTTATAATCTCCGAGGTGAAACTGTCGCGGACCGGCGGCAAAGAGAGAGCGCGCGCCAGACCCAGTTGATCGAGCACAAACGTGCGTGTCGGTAACCTGGCCAGCGCTGTCTCCTGCAGAAAGTCGGACAGGAATCTCTGGATCCTGTGGTCCGCCGGGCAAAGATATTTTGCCAGAAGCCGGTTGATCTCCCGCTGGTGGGCAAGCATCGCGGACATCTCCTCGAATTGTGAAGTGTCACCTGCCTCGCAGGTCGGGCAACCCAGGGCGGCTAGCTTCAGATTGATATATTGGAACAGCTTCGCGTCTGGCAGGCTTGGTCGATGTGTCATGGAGGCGTTAAGATTAACATATAATGAGCATATGGGATGCCCAGTTTCCAGGTCCACGGCTTTTGGGCCATCCATCCGTGGACTTTCAAAGAGGCGGTTCGCAATTCCAACTGTTCAAATTGGGCCAAGTGGACAAAAAGCGGCCATGAGACGCACAAGAAGCGGCTTGGGAAGAAAGATTGGAGGAAAAAGGGAAAAAGGGAAGAAACAGCGCGTCCACCTATTTTGCAGGGTCTGTCACTGATGCTGGCAGCCCGGAGGTTTGACCTTGCCAGGGCCTTTCAACATGCATTATGTGACTTTCTGAATCCAAACCCGCTCGGAATGGCAAATGCTTCCGAACCTCGAATCATGGGGCCTACGGCCTGGTGTGGTCAGGAAAAGCGAGCCGATTATCGCTTATCTCGTTGCATATGAAAATCGAATCTGGATTGCCTGTCATCGGGGCTACCCGCGGCGCGTGCGGGGTGGGCGCGCTGATCGACTTGAGCGGAACAAAAACGCATCACCTGATAGAGGCCGGGTTGCGCATCCTGTGCAATCTCGACCACCGCGGTGCGCGTGGCGCGGAGGAGAAAACCGGGGACGGAGCAGGGATGCTTCTGCAGAAGCCCCACGCGTTTTTTCATTCGGAGATCCCCACGCTTGGCGACTTTGATTCGTACGGGGTCGGACAACTTTTCCTCCCCAAGGACCAATGGAAGCAGATCGCATTGAAAAAGTTGATCACGACGGTCTGCCGCACAGCGACTTGCCGGCTGATTCACTGGCGAGAAGTGCCGACCGACAACTCTGATCTTGGAAGGACAGCTTTGTTATCGGAACCAGCCATCAGGCAGATGTTCATAGAGCCCATCGATCCGCTTACGCCCGAGCAGCTGGATACACGCCTTTACGTATTAAGACGCCTGATCGAAAAGGCGGTCAAAGAGTCCAGGATCTGCGGACCAGAATTGTTTTACATCTGTTCTCTCGATCGCCGGAAGATCGTGTACAAGGGACTGCTGACTTGCAAGCAATTGCAGATTTACTATCCCGACCTCTCCGATCGCCGGATCAAGAGCAGCATTGTTCTAGTGCACTCTCGCTTCGGGACAAACACGTTAGGCGCCTGGGAACTGGCGCATCCCTATCGTACAGTGGTGCACAACGGGGAAATCAACACGTTGCGCGGCAACTTGAATCGCATGAGGACGCGCGAAGCCGCTCTGGCCAGCGAACGGTTTGGAGACGATATCGAAAAGCTCAAACCGATTACGGCCGACTCCCAAAGCGATACCGCCGTCTTCGATAATGTCCTCGAACTCCTTTTGGAATCCGGTCGAGGTCTGCCGCACGCGCTGCGGATGCTGATTCCCGAAGCCTGGAACAAAGACAAGGAAATGGATTCCAAGCGACGCGCCTTTTATGACTATTTTTCGACCATCATTGAACCCTGGGATGGCCCGGCATTAATGGCGGCGACTGATGGGTACAGAGTCGCCGCGATCCTCGATCGGAACGGGTTGCGCCCCTGCCGCTATTGTCTGACACGATCGAATATGGTGATCATGGCGAGCGAAACGGGCGTTCTGGACACACCTGCGAACGAAATCGTTTTTCAAAGCCGGCTCAAGCCGGGCGAAATGTTTCTCGCGGACACTCTCGAAAAGCGCATTGTGCCTGAAAAAGAGATCTTTGAGGAACTCACCACTCACGATTTTTCGGCATGGCTAACCGAGAATCGCGTCCGCTTGAAAGATATCGTCAAGCCAGGGCCAGAGATCGAAGAAATCGGCGATGTCGTTTCATATCAACGAGCGTCCGGTTACACCTTGGAGTCGCTCCGGTGTCTGGTTCAGCCCATGGCTGAAGAAGGGAAAGACCCGATAGGATCGATGGGCAACGACGCGCCTCTGGCGGTGCTGTCCACGCGGCACAAGCCATTATTCCAGTATTTTCTTCAGCTTTTTGCCCAGGTCTCGAATCCGCCGCTCGACTATCTGCGCGAAGATCTCGTGACTTCGCTGGAGAGTCACGTCGGCCGCCAGCGGAACCTTTTGGAGGAGACACCGGAACATTGCCGCCAGCTTTTCCTCAACTCACCCATCCTTACCTTCGGCGAATTTGAGGCAATCAAGCATTTTAGCCGCTTCCGGCCCTCAATCATCGATGGAACATATGCCAAAGGGACCTCGCTTGGGGTGGCCATCGCCGAGCTTCGGAAACGCGCGGTTGACGCTATCAAGCATGGCTCCGAGATCTTGATTATCTCCGATCGGAATATCGGGCCTGATCGCCTCGGGATACCGAATTTATTGGCGGTCGGCGCTTTGCATCATCATCTAATCCGGGAAGGAATGCGTACGCGGGCCGCCCTCGTTCTGGAAGCAGCGCAGCCGTGTGCGGTGCATCATATTTGCGCCCTGATCGGCTACGGTGCGGACGCAATTTATCCATGGCTGGCATATCAAAGCATCGTGCAGATGGGTCGGGAGAAGTGGTTTGCGGCGGAAGTGGGCGAGACGTTGAGCAAGTTCAAAAAGGCGCTTGAGGGCGGCATTTTGAAAGTGATGTCCAAGATGGGAATTTCGACACTGGAGAGCTACAAAGGCGCTCAGGGTTTCCAGGCGGTCGGGCTCGATCCCGGTTTCGTCCAGGAGTATTTCACTGGGACCAGCGCGTATCTTAATGGAGTCGGGCTGGAGGAGGTGGAACGTGAGTTGCTCGAGCAGCATGAGTTGGCCTTCGGCAACAAGATCGTGGGGAATCTGCCTCTGGATATCGGTGGCGACCTTTATTGGCGGCGTGACGGCGAACTCCACCAATGGAATCCGGCGACCGTCGGTCAACTGCAGTACGCTGTGCGGACCGGGAACTACGAAGCGTACCGCGAGTTTGCGAACTACTTAAACGATCAGGATCAACGCCTGCAAACCATCCGAGGCCTGCTCGACTTTGTCGTCGATGAGCATGAGTCCATTCCAATCAAGCAGGTGGAGGCGGTCGAAGAGATTTGGAAGCGTTTTTCGACAGGATCCATGTCGCACGGCGCGTTGAGTACCGAAGCGCACGAGGCGCTCGCGATCGCGATGAACCGAATTGGAGGTAAGTCAGGCACCGGAGAAGGCGGCGAGCAGATCGAGCGGTTTGGGACTGAACGGGAATGCTCCATGAAGCAGGTCGCCAGCGGAAGATTCGGCGTAACGATAAACTATCTTTCCCACGCGAAGCAGATTGAAATCAAAATGGCGCAAGGTGCAAAGCCGGGTGAAGGCGGAGAATTGCCCGGTTCCAAGGTGAGTGAAGAGATCGCTGCGGTGCGGTTTACTACTCCCGGCGTGGGTTTGATTTCTCCGCCGCCGCATCACGATATTTACTCGATTGAGGATCTGGCGCAGCTGATTCATGACTTGAAATGCGCGAATCCGAACGCGGAGATCCATGTGAAACTGGTGTCAGAAGCCGGCGTGGGAACGATCGCGGCAGGCGTGGCGAAGGCCCGTGCCGATGCGGTGCTGATTGCGGGTGATTCCGGGGGCACCGGCGCCGCGATCAAAACCTCTATCAAAACCGCTGGCGCACCTTGGGAATTAGGTTTGGCGGAAACGCAACAAGTGTTGCTGGCCAACAATCTGCGATCACGCATTCGGGTGCGCGCGGATGGCGGCTTCAAGACAGGGCGTGACGTAGTGATCGCGGCGCTGCTGGGGGCTGAGGAATACGGGTTCGGGACGGCGCCGCTGGTAGCCCTCGGTTGCGTCATGTTGCGCAAGTGTCATTGCAATACCTGCTCGGTTGGAATCGCCACTCAGGACCCGAAGCTAAGAGCGAAATTTGCCGGCAGGCCGGGGCATTTGGTGAATTACATGCGTTTCGTCGCCCATGAGGTGCGGGAACTGATGGCGATACTCGGATTTTGTACCATGGAGGAAATGATAGGACGGGTCGACAAACTGCGTCAGCGCGAGATCTCCCACCCCAAAAACGGCCCGATTGACATTTCGCAACTGCTCTACCAGCAGCCTTCCCACGACAATCCCCGAAAAATACGTGAGCAAAATCACAAACTAGCCGAGAAACTGGATCATCTCTTTATCGAGTTAGCAGCGCCGGCGATAGAGCGCGGCGAACCGGTCCAGATTGAGGTTCCGATCAAAAATTCCGATCGAACCGCCGGCACGATGCTCAGTTCGGTGGTCGCGAAGAAGTATGGTCCGAGCGGTCTTCGGCCGGATACAATCCAAATCCGGCTCACCGGCTCCGCCGGCCAAAGCTTTGGAGCATTCCTTGCCCGGGGTATCAGCCTTCATCTCGAGGGTGCTGCAAATGACTATGTCGGCAAAGGTCTTTCCGGTGGAAGAATCACCGTCGACACTCCCAGAGATGCTTCATTTGTCGCATCTGAAAATATCATTGTAGGCAATGTTGCACTGTACGGCGCAACAAGCGGCGAGGCTTATTTCAACGGCATGGCCGGTGAACGGTTCGCCGTGCGGAATTCCGGAGCGATGGCGGTGGTCGAAGGAGTGGGCGATCATGGATGTGAGTACATGACGGGCGGCGTGGTCGTGATCCTTGGCAGAACCGGGAAAAATTTCGGGGCCGGGATGAGCGGGGGTGAAGTCTTTATTTTCGATGAAGATAAAAAGTTCAGCACCCGGCTCAATCCGGCAATGGTCCGAATCGAGGAATTTAAGGACACCCGAGACATCGATTTAGTTGAGCGGATGCTGGCGAACCACGTCATTTACACCAACAGTTCAAAGGCAAAGCGGATTCTTGATCGCTGGAAGGAGAATCTTCCGAATTTTCTCAAGGTGATCCCGACCGCTTATGCCGAAGTAGTGGAGCGGCACCTGGCTCTCGGAAAAGACGTGCGCGTCGCTCTGCCTGCGGCTGCAGAAAAGAGAATGGTGGCTTAGTGTCCTATCGTCGAAATAGCACCAGCTAAAGCTCTCTAGTACACCGGTGTCCTGTCCCCTAAATAAGAGGTATATTGTTGCGATCAAAATGGGCCGTTGGCAAGGCGGTCCGAGCCGGACTGGCGGTAGGAGGGAGCATATCTGAATCGGTACCTGAGCGACGAGCAACGCGGCCGCCGGCCCATTTTCATCGCAACCCTCTGGGCCGGGGCCAGTTGGCTGTTTTTCCGCGTTACTCGCTCGACCCGTATGGCTCACATACGGGCGCTTCGCTCGCGCCTTGAAAAACAGCCAACTGACCCCCGGCAATATACCTCTTATTTAGGGGACAGGACACTAATGAGAGTTCCGGGTTGTAAAAGGCAGACCGGGAAACAGCGCAAAATTACAAATGGACCATCTATCTCATGGCGGACGATCATCCTAACGGTTTTTTGAAATTCTCTCGTGATCCGATTCCTTATCGGGACCCGACGGCGCGGGTGGCCGATTACGACGAAGTTTACGCGAAGGAATGGGACGAAGAACAGCTGCGAGAACAGGGAAACCGTTGCATGGATTGTGGTGTGCCGACTTGCATGGGCGGATGCCCAATTGGGAACATCATCCCTGACTTTAATGATCTCGTCTCCCGGGGGAACTGGTTCGGCGCTCTGGTCCGCTTGCACGCGACAAACAACTTCCCCGAGTTCACCGGGTATACCTGTCCCGCTCCTTGTGAACCGGCGTGCGTTCTAGCCTATAACAGCGCTCCGGTCACAATCAAAAGTATTGAACGAGCGATCGCGGACCGGGGTTGGGCGGAAGGCTGGATCAATCCGGAGTCGCCCATGACGCGAACGGGCAAACGGGTGGCCGTGGTTGGCAGCGGCCCTGCGGGCCTCGCAGCGGCTCAGCAGCTAAACCGTGCGGGACACGAGGTGACCGTTTTTGAACGGGATGACGAGATAGGCGGATTGATGGTCTACGGCATACCGGATTTCAAGTTTGGGAAATACCAGGTCAAGCGCCGCGTTGATCAATTGCAGGCGGAAGGCGTGCTCTTCCGGACCGGCACAAATATTGGGGTGAACGTGCCCTTCCAGGAGTTGAGAGACAAATTTAACGCAGTCTGTCTCGCCATAGGCGCGCAATTGCCGCGCGAAGTCCCGGTTGCTGGCCGGCAGCTCGATGGGATCTACTGGGCTATGGAGTACCTGACCAAAGAAAACCGGCGCCAAGCCGGAAAAAAGGTCCAGGCGATGATCGACGCGAACGGCAGAAATGTGGTGGTGCTTGGCGGCGGCGATACCGGGGCCGATTGCGTGGCCACAGCGCATCGGCAGAAGGCAAGACAAGTCGTGCAAATCAGTATCAATCTCAGGGGGTCGGAGGAACGGCCGGGAGATAATCCGTGGCCGGAATGGCCGATGATTTATCGGAAAACCTATGCCATTGAAGAGGGAGGCGTCGAAGAATTCAACGTCAATGTCACGGGATTCGTTGACACCAACAACGACGGTGCCGTCGATCAGCTGGTATACGATCGGGTAGAATGGACTTACGAGAAAAAGGAAAGCCGGATGGTCCGCACCGCCATGAAGGTCATCGAGGAAGGGCTAACCACTCCTGCAGATATCGTCCTTGTGGCGATCGGTTTCAAAGGCGCCGAGTCCGCGCCGTTCGCGAACACCGGGATTGAGTTGACCCCGCGAAATACCATCAAAACGGATTATAACATGATGACGAACTTGCCCGGAGTGTTCGCGGCCGGAGATGCCAACCGCGGTCAATCCATTGTGGTCTGGGCGATCGGCGAAGGTCGAGACGTTGCTCGCTGCATTGATATCTATCTGATGGGCGGCTCCCAGTTGCCGCCCAGCCTGCGCACGCCCAATCCGCCCATCGGAAGATTGTGAGGCAGGATTCAGGAGACGGGAGTCAGGAGACAGGAATTGGACGGCGCGGAGCAGCGGAATTCGGTGCAGTGGCTCCTAAAGCTCTGGAATCTTCTTCGTGAAGGGTAACCGCTGGAGAGAACTCCCCGGCGGCACCCAGCCTGACACCCGCAGAGACTTCCGTCTGGCCGTACCCGATCCGGAGTGAGGACTCGGCCAGGGTGGAGCTTACCGCCGGGTTAATGGCGGCACCTTCGGCGCTCACTTTTCCAAAAACCGAACTGCCTTTTCGTAAATGGCCAGGACGATGCAGCCGGCTTCACTGTACACCCTGTGCCGTGTTCCCGGCGGATTGATGACCAAAGTTCCTGCCTCGAATATTCCATTTTCATCCTGTTGCGACCCGGTCAGGATCAGGAGGTGTTCGTATCCCATGTGTTCGTGCATGGGCACCTGGCCATGCGGATGATATCTCACCAAGGCGGCGGTCGGACCAGTAATTCCGTCTCCGCAGAACCGGAAGACGTCCACCCCCTCTTTGTAAGGTTCCCATGCGATCTGGTCCTGGTGCGCGGCAAAGTGAAAAACGTCATTCAGTTGAAAAGGAAACGCCTTGGAAAAAACGTGTGGGTCCATGAGATTTGCCAATTAGTAAGCCTTCTTCCGGAGGCCAAGATCAATTCGATTCGGCTCATGATGCGAGTGCTTGAACACGGAGCGCTTTTATTGGTTAATGTCTGACCAAATCAGAGAAGATCGCTTCGGCGATGGCCACAAAAAGAACTCTGGCTCGGACAAATTTAAAACCGCACTGCTATTGCTAATATGGCTGAATATCGCACCGAAACTGACAGCCTTGGCGAGGTCAAGGTTCCCGCAGACACATTATGGGGCGCGCAGACCCAGCGTTCCCTGGAGCACTTCAGCATCGGCAAGGATCTAATCCCGCGTGAAATGACTACCGCCTACGCCATTCTGAAGAAAGCTGCCGCAACCGCGAACCATTCCAGCAAACGGCTGGACGAGCAATGCTATCAGCTGATCGTCCAGGTCTGTGACGAGATACTCGCCGGTCAGCATCATGACATGTTCCCGCTGCATGTGTGGATGACGGGCAGCGGCACTCAGTTTAACATGAACGTGAACGAGGTGATCTCCAACCGCTGCTGCCAACTCGCCGGCACTCCGCTGGGAAGCAAAAAACCGGTCCACCCGAACGACCATGTCAACATGGCACAATCGTCCAATGATTCTTTTCCCTCCGCGATGTATATCGCAGCGGCGCTCAACGTGAAGCAGCGACTGATTCCGTCGGTAAAGGTGCTGCACGACGGGATCGCCGCCAAGGCCAAGGAGTGGGACGGTGTGATTAAGATCGGCCGCACTCATATGCAGGACGCGACGCCACTCACGCTCGGGCAGGAATGGTCGGGTTATGCGGGTATGCTGGCAGACAATTTGAACCGGATCGAAAGTGCGCTGGTGGATGTCTACCACCTCGCATTAGGCGGCACGGCGGTGGGCACCGGCATCAATTCGGCACCCGGTTTTGCCGAGGCGGCTGCAGCCGAGATCGCCGGGTTGACGCATTTGCCCTTCGTCAGTGCGCCGAACAAGTTCACGGTGCAGGGAGCCCACGACGCTCTGGTCCAGCTTTCCGGCACCTTGCGCACGCTGGCCGTTTCTCTCTACAAAATCGGCAACGATATCCGGCTGATGTCCTGCGGCCCGCGAGCCGGATTTGCCGAGCTCATCATCCCAGAGAACGAGCCGGGTTCCTCGATTATGCCGGGAAAGGTAAACCCGACCCAAGCCGAGGCGCTGACTATGATCGCCGTACAAGTGATGGCAAACGACGTTGCGGTGGGTTTCGGAGGCGCCGGCGGATATCTCGAGATGAACGTTTATAAGCCGCTGATCATCTTCAACATCATCCACTCCATCACGATCCTGACAGACGGATGCGCGAACTTTAACAAATTCCTGGTCGAAGGCACCAGGCCTAACCTGAAGAAGATTAAAGAGTACGTGGATCGTTCCCTGATGCTCGTGACGGCGCTCGCCCCGGTGATCGGCTACGACAAAGCCTCGAAGATTGCGCACTACGCAATGGACAACGATCTCACCCTCAAAGCAGCCGCATTGCAACTCGGCTTCGTGACGGAGGTCGAGTTTGATCGTGTCGTCGATCCAGCGAAAATGGTCAAACCCTACGTCGCGACCGCCTCCTAGCGGTAAATGGGCGGCGATTCCGCGGAGGCAAAAGCGAAATGAAGAGCAACGCCGATGCTGCGCGAGGCCGCTCGCCCCTGCCTGGCGAGGCGGTGTTACCTGAAATTCAACCGGGGAAACGCCTGGAGTTGCGGGCGGCCCTCGATCTGATCTCGAGCAGCTCCAGGCTCCTTTTTGGGAACGGGCAGACCACGGAACGAATGGTGGTGGCCTCGGAGCAACTGGCTACCGCGCTTGGTTTTCGAGCCAGCGTCTTCCCACGATGGGGCGAGTTGCTGGTGCGAATCGAGGCCGAGTCAGGCTTACAGTATTCGATCGTCGCCGCGGAACCGGCAGGCATGGACATGAACAAAGTCGCTCGCACGATGGCTGCCATCGATAAGATTTACGACGGTCAGATGGATGCTGCGGCGGTGCAACCGGAGCTGGAGGCTATCGGCAAACTTCCGCCTGTCTCGGTCGCCCGGTTCGCCTTGTTCGCGGCGGCCGGAGCCGCGGCGCTCGCCGTGATCTTCGGTGAGGCGCACCTGCTCAGCCTGATCCTGATCGCGTTCAGCGCCGGTGCGGGAGCCTGCCTGCGCCGCTGGTTGGCGGGAACGACTCGGAACCTGTTTGTGCAACCGTTCTGTGCCGCGTTGCTCGCGGGTGTGGTCGGTGCGATCGCTGTTCGGCTACAGCTCAGTTCCGTTCTCCGGCTGGTGGCGGTTTGTCCGTGTATGGTCCTGGTTCCGGGGCCGCATATTCTGAATGGAATGCTCGATCTTGCGCGGGCGCGCATCCCCCTTGGAGCTGCGCGGATCGCGTACGCCTGCCTGATCCTCGTCATGATCTGCACGGGCCTGCTCTTCGGGCTCGCACTAGGTGGAGTGGACCTTCCGGCTTCCGGTCCTGCCTTCTCAGTGCCCCTGGGATATGACGTCCTGGCGTCAGGTATCGCGGTTGCCGCCTACGGCACGTTCTTCGCCATGCCATGGCGCATGCTACCGATTCCCATCATGATCGGGATGCTCGCACATGCTTTTCGCTGGGAGGTTATCTCGGTGGCGGGAGCCAGCGCCGAGATCGGAGCGCTGGTCGCATGTCTCCTCGTCGGAGTGATCGTCACTCCGGTTGCCGACCGGATGCGGTTGCCTTTCGCAGGGCTCGCATTCGCTTCAGTGGTGTCGCTGATCCCCGGCGTGTTTCTGTTCCGAATGGCCGGTGGAATGATCGATGCCGTCAGGCTTGGACCAAAGACGCCTCAGGAGCTATTCGGCCAAGTGGTCGCGGACGGGACAACGGCCATCCTGATTGTCCTGGCAATGTCTTTTGGTTTGATTTTTCCAAAAATGTGCATCCAGCAGTTCACACGCTCACGATTTCAGCGAGCTCAGGGAACGTGAGGTCGAAATGAGTAGAGGGTTCTGAACGAGATTCGTGTTCCCAACCGACCCGGGGGCCCACTTGTCGCGCTAATATCTTGAGGATACAATTGGGTTATGGCGTTGACCATCCAACTCCACTCCTCCGAAAACCAGACTGTCTTCAACCTCAAACGCTGGCGGCAGTTGCTCGCAGATCCGGAGCTGGCCCGCTTGCCTTTTCGCGTCGAGACAGACCGTCACGGACACCTCCTGATGAGTCCTCCCCCAGCACCAGCGCACGGCAAGAAGCAAAACAGGATTGGAACCCTTTTGGAACAATTGTTACCAAACGGGCACGTGGTAACGGAGTGCCCGGTTTCAACTGCTGACGGCGTAAAAGCCATTGACGTCGCATGGCTGGCGCCGGGACGCGCTCAGGAGGCAGAGAAGGAGACCTGCCTCACGCGGGCGCCGGAGATTTGTGTCGAGATACTCTCTCCTTCGAACACCGCTGGTGAAATCGAAGAAAAGGTGGCCCTCTACTTTGAAAGCGGGGCACGTGAGGTTTGGATCTGCCAGCAAGACGGAGCCCTCGAGTTCCACCTCTCCAGCCGGCCAGAGATAGGCGGATCATCCGAGCTTTGCCCGCAGTTTCCGCGCCATTTGCAGGCATGATAAGGAAACAGCCTGATCATGCGATTGCGGAGATGAACAATTTGGAGTTCGAGACAGCTCCAAAGACACCGCCTTGCATCTTAATCATCTCCAATGCGGCGAGATAGTTCTGATATTCCGTTGCTCCCGTGCAATCTGAAAGCAGCAGGCATTCATAGCCCCTGTCATTGGCTTCTCGCATGGTGGTGTGAACGCAGACGTCGGTGGTAATACCGGCTAGAACGATGTTTGCTATTCCTTTCTGGCGCAACAGCAGGTCAAGATCTGTCGCATAGAAAGAGCCTTTTCCCGGTTTGTCGATCACGGCTTCGCCCTCCTGAGGAGCCAGTTCCGGAATGATTTCCCACCCGGGTTCACCTCGCGTGAGAATTCGTCCACAAGGTCCGGGATCGCCGATTCCGGCACCGATCCGCCGGCTACGCCATCGTTTGTTTTCCGGAAGATCCGCAAGGTCAGGCCGATGGCCTTCCCGCGTGTGCATAACATGAAATCCCCGTTTGCGCGCTGCAGCGAGGACGTTTTGAATGGGCTGGATCGGCGCACGCGTGAGCGACAGGTCATAGCCCATTTTATCGACATATCCACCCTCCCCGCAAAAGTCGATTTGCATATCGATCACCAGAAAGAGGGTATTTTCAGGACGCAAATCACCGTTGTAAGGCCAACGATAGGGATCGGCTTCGACGTAGCTTTGGTTCATGGTTAGTCTGCTCAATTCCTTGGAAGCCCGAAAGGACGCTTGTAACTTGGGCGGCTGAGTCTCATTCAGTGGCATGGCCAAGCTCTACCTCAGGTTCTATTTCGGCGGATCGTACAGCAGAGACCAGGGTGAACTTTGCGCAGTAGACCAGCACCGCGGCGACCGCCAGGTAACTGACTGAGACCGCCGGACTCTGAGCTAAGCCGATTTTTTCGCCATGAATGAAGCCGAAGAAGGATAAAATAGATCCGGCGACGGCAAACGAGGCGGCTTTCATGAACTCGCGCTCGATGATGAACACGCCGATGGCGCCCAGAATGAGTCCGGCCAGAATTGCGCCACCGCCCAGGACTTCCAATCCGTGATAAAGGACGCCGGTCTGGGCGAGCTTGTCCAACCCGATGGCCCCTGCGTTTGTTCCTGCGGCGGCGAGGGAATTGTCAATCTGGAGCTTTCCCCAGGCGGCAAGGTGGGGTGTCAGCGCGAGAATAATTGCCGGAGCGTGGGATTTGGGATTTTCCTGAAAAGCCTGGGCGCCGATCAACATACCGATGTAGAGAAGAATCGGGGAGATCGCTACCACCGGGATCAACGCCATCATGACCGAGATAATGCCGAACCACGATAACAGGATCACCATGACCCCGGTGGCGGCAGAATAGCCAATGCGTCCGCCCATTGCCTTCCAGCCTGGATGACCGATGTAGACGGCGTTGATGAATGGATTGCCCATCAGACAGCCAATCAGGCTGACGATACCGTCCGCAGTCAAAACCCGGGTAGTGGGAAAGCTGTCACCGGCAACGGCGGCGCTCTCCACATTGTCCATCGCCTCGACCAAGTCGTATATGCCGAATGGAATTGCGGTAACCAGAATTACCCCGATAAATTGAAACCCAGCAAACACGTGTCCCACCGCCGGAAGGGGAAATGAGAAACCGAAGTTGGAAAACGCTTGAGAAAAACCGGCGGGACTCATGCCCCCCCAATTCAGTCCAAATAAGGTCGAGCACCAGGCGATAACGCAGCCTACGCCAATGGCCACCAGTCCCGCGGGAACGCCACCAAAGTAACGAACACCACCGAACCAGCTAGCGAGGATAATGGCAAAACAGGTAACGCCGATCAGCGGCGTAATGAACATATCTTGCGCCGGTCGCATCGAGATAAAGGCAATCGAAACGCCCGCGAGGGTGCCGAGGAGAGCCGCGCGCGGGGTGATTTTCCGGATGATGGGGGCCACAAACCCGCCTGCCATCAAGACAAAGCTCTGAATGAAAACCCAGGTCAGGCCGGCTTCCCAGCCCTTTACCGGATCCCCGGTTTTCGCGGCGATCGGCAGCATGATCACGAAGGTGACAACAAACATATGCGGCACGCTGGTACCGGAAGGGAGCGCGCAAACGTCACTCCGGCCCGTCCGCCTGGCCAGGCGATAAGCGAGCCATGCATAGTAAAGCGTGCTCAGGAAAAGCATCATTCCGGTCGCCGGAAGAATGCGGCCGAAAACGAGCTGATCCGGCATTTTCAGAACGAAACGTAACAATCCGCTCAACGTGAGCAGATTAACCAGGATGTTCGTTCCGAAGCCGAAAAACGCGTTCCAGTCTCCGGGCACCCAGAGGGCGGGCTTCGTATTATTCATAACCTTCTTTCAATCACCGATTTTGCTTTTTCCGCTGCTTGCTCTAACCCATCGCGGCGAGAATGCGCGCCGAGTCCGATACCCAGCCGAAAATCCCGCCCTGCGCCTTGATCATTTTCAGTCCCATCTCCTGGAACTCCGGAAAGTATGATCCAACGCAGTCCGCCGGGACAAGACAGTCATACCCCCGATCGTTGGCCTCGCGGACGGTGGTGTTGACGCAAACTTCAGTGGTGACCCCGGAAACAATCAACTTCTGAATACCGAGGTTCTGCAGGATGGCGTGCAAATCGGTGGCAAAGAATGCGCCTTTTCCGGGCTTATCAATCACCGGCTCCGCCGGAAGTGGATAAAGTTCGGGAATGATATCATGCCCCGCTTCGCCTCTGATCAATATTCGCCCCATTGGCCCAGGATCACCGATGGTAGTCTTGCTTCGGCCCCGGATTTTCTTGGCCGGCGGAAGATCAGTCATATCCGACCGATGCCCTTCCCGTGTGTGAATCACCTTGAAACCCGCCGCGCGCCAGGCCCCCAATAACTGCCGGTTCGGCTCGATAGTACGCCGAAGCTGGGAGACATCGTTCCCGAGCATCTCCCCGAATCCACCCGGCTCGAGAAAATCACGCTGCATGTCGATGATCAAAAGTGCGCAATGGTCCGGCTCAAATTCGTAGACATACGGTTCTGCGTCGACTGTGATCGTCCGTTTGCTGCTCATGGGGTTTCTGCCAGGAGACTATCGAGGAGCGTAAGAGATTGCAGCATTGTGCATGCCACCAGCATGGAGGAGCCAAAAAATCGCCAGGTCGCTACAAGCGGGGTGAAAATCGGTTCATCATCGGACCGCAGAGCGGAGTGGCTGCTCCCGCGGTGCGCAGATTCCGGCAGTTGCTGTCGAAATACCGCCAAGATGGTCGTAAGTCAGTGCCGGCGCCCGCAAAACGACGTAGCGAAGCATCTCGCTTCCCTCTGGTGCCGCAGCAAACCGAGAGGCTGGGCGTACCCGACTTGGCCATCCTGTGGCAGGATTCGTGCTTAGGCTATCGGGAAGGGTTGCCCAATGATGACCAAATTATCTGAGGTGTCGCTGGATATAGGATCCCTACAAGCGCACTACAGTTCCGGCAGTCTGACACCGGGCGCTGTGATCGGTGAAGTTTACCGTCGGATCCGGGCGCTTTCGCATTATCCCATCTGGATTCATCTTGTCCCGGAAGAGGAGTCGATGCGAGCTGCCGAGGCTCTCCACGGCACGGCTTCTCACCCGCTGTTCGGAATCCCGTTCGCGATCAAGGACAATATCGACGTGGCGAACCTCCCTACTACCGCCGGTTGTCCGGCGTATTCTTATCTCCCGGAAAAGGACGCGACGACTGTTGAGCGACTAAAAAAGGCTGGAGGAATCCTGGTCGGGAAAACGAACATGGACCAATTCGCCACCGGGCTGGTGGGTGTACGTTCGCCTTACGGAGCCTGCTCCACCGTCTTTCATCCCGAGTATATCTCCGGAGGCTCCAGTTCCGGTTCCGCGGTAGCTGTGGCGGCTGGACTTGTAAGTTTCGCCTTGGGTACCGACACGGCCGGGTCCGGGCGCGTTCCCGCTGCGTTCAACAATATTGTCGGTCTGAAGCCGACGCGAGGCATCGTGAGCGCGCACGGCGTCGTTCCGGCTTGTCGATCCCTGGACTCCATTTCGGTCTTTTGTCTGACCGCTGAAGACGCAGAATCGGTGCTGGCGGTCGTTGCCGCGTACGACCGCGAAGATCCCTACTCTCGCCACTTACCTCCGGCAAAGGCTCCCGCTGTCACCTACCGTATCGGCCTGCCGGTTCCCCACGATCTCGAGGTCGTTGAAGCGGGATACCTGGCACTATTCAGGCAGGCGGAAGAACGGCTTGCCTCTCTCGGACATACCTTGATTGAAGTTGAGATCGAACCATTTCTGCAGGCGGCTCAACTTCTCTACGGAGGACCTTGGATCGCCGAACGCTTTGCAGCGGTCGGTCCTTTCGTGAAGAAGCATCCAGAAGCCGTTCACCCGGTGGTCCGCGATATCATTCTGGGGGGCGAAAAGTATTCGGCCGCGGACTTATTTGCTGGTCAATACGCTTTGGAGAGATTTCGCCAACGGGCTTCGGAGGTCTGGGAAGTCATCGATTTTTTGCTGCTGCCGACCGCACCGGACATCTTTCGGATTGCGGCGGTGGAAGGCGACCCTATCGCCCTGAACAGCCGGC
>JAFAKL010000194.1 GCA_019235445.1 Verrucomicrobiota bacterium
GGGGGCGACGCTGGCTCGGGCAGGCAGGCGGATTGATCGCTGCTACCTTTTTTCTGGTCAACCTCACGATCATTGAAAGCGGCAGGCTTGGTGAACTGGAGGCCCTGTACGTTTCGCTCACCGGGATAGCGCTCGTGTTATGGATCACTTCGTGGCGCCGGGAAGCCGGTTCATGGCAGCTCTGGCTTTCGCCCGCCCCGTTTCTCGCCTTGGGTATGCTGACGAAAGGTCCAACCCATTTGATCTTTTATTACGGAATTATTCTGCCTGTTCTTGTCTTCGGCAAGAATACTCGTTCTCTGTTCCATCCGGCGCATTGGCTTTCGCTGGTCTTGATTGCTGGCGCATTGCTCTCCTGGGCGATTCCCTGCTCGCTTGCTGTCAGTGCTCATCATCCGATTGGCGTCTGGCGATTCTGGTGGGAACAACTCGCTTCCCGCGCGTCCGCAGAGTCTGACGAGAAGTTTCGACTCGCAACTTGGTTGCTCAACGGTCCCCAGACCCTGAAGAATTTTTTGCCTTGGACGCTCATGTTGCCTCTTTTGTGGCGAAAGGAAACGATTGCTGGGGTATCAGCCAGCTCCGACTCCCGCCCAAGAGACCTGGCCTTGTTCCGAGGAGCGAGGTGGGGCATGGTCGCCACAGCCATTTTGATGATCCTTTTGCCCAACGGATCTCCTCGGTATCTTTACCCTTTGATCATTGTTCCTTGCCTCTTGTTAGGAAGCGCTTTGACTGTGAATAACGGCTCGAGCGTCCCAAATTGGATCGCCGTCGTCTGGAGCCGGATCAACATTCTGCTTTTGACGATTGTTTCACTCGGGGTCGCGACGCTGCCGATATTCGGCCGAGGCGATCCATGGATTTTCCTCTGGACGATCGTTGAGGGGGGTGTGGCGGCCGCCGTTTGGTTTTTCGTGCTGACGAACCGTGATCAGTCTCCATCCGCTATGATTTCCCACAGCGTCCGCTTCGCCGCGCTAGCTATCGGCAGCGGCGCCGTCACTGCCCTTGCCATGATGATCTTTGCCGCGGTTATCATGCCGCGCATTGACTCTGCGAACAAACATCGGTCCCGTGAAGTCGCTGGCGAGATTCGCGCGGCTTTGCCGACCGGAACGCATCTCTGGGTGCTTGAAGACAGCTACCGGCCGTTCTGGTTCTATCTGGAGCCGGGCGTGAGGTATTTTCATGGAATAGCGGATCTGCCGCCGCAGGCAGATTACATCCTCCTTCCTGCAAGGGACGCCAAAGCTTTTATCCAAAGCCCAATCTGGCAAAATGCTCCTCCTCGATTGATCAAGCGGGTCGTCGATAACGAAAACAGGAGATTCGATCTCTGCGCGCGCACCAACCCGTAGCAAGGCGGCACATCTTGCCTCTTAGTAATCGTCGTCGTTTTGGTCCTTGAGGACAAGATCCTCGCCGATCCTCGCATAACGGGCTAAGCTAGGGGAGCTCTAGGACAAGGAGCACAGGCGATACGTCTAGGATACTCAGTCAATGCGTCGTGGTTACTGTCACGCCCGTGAATTCCCAGCCGTTCTGGGCCTTTTCTGCGGATTCGGCGTACAAACCGATATATGAGGCGTCCTGCGGCGCTTCGCCCGCTAAAGTCGCGACCTGAATGTTGTTAATAAAGGCCGTTAACTGATTTCGATCCGTCCGGACGCCCATTTTATTCGTTTGTCTCGACCACCTCAGTTCCAGATGGCGGCGCGGGAACTTCCATGGGTTCGCGCTGCAGCAATTCCAGGACGTTTCCACGGTTTTTGGGTGACGTCTTTTCCTTTCCCAGGACTAAGGTCCCGATTTTGGGAGGATCAACTTTCGCGCCATCAAGAAGTACCCGGACCGTAGCGCACAGACAATCCATTCGCTACACCACCTCAGGGGTCATCGCATCAAGCCAGTGCACCATACGCGTCGCGGGTTGCGGTTCACAGACCGCCAAGGTGAACTCCGTCCGAAACGGGATGACCACCATTCCCTTGTTGAAAGCGAGCTCCAATCCCCGAGCTGATTTTCGGGCGGTACCCTCTTGCTGAACGCTTTAGAGGTCAAGCCACTTTCCCTCTCCCTTGCCACGACGCACGCGAAATCTCAACTCGCTTTTCTGCTGACCAGAATACACCCGTGGACGAATTGAACTCTTCGGCTTTTGCGGATCAAATTGGTCTCGCGACGTGGCACAGCCGGATAATACACCGTCTTGGCTAACGTGCGGACAATCATGAGGAATCTCTCGTTTGCTGCTTGATTTCTGGTCCCGGAACAATCAGTCCCTGGCTCCCCAATAACTCTTCTGCGTCCACTACGTGATCGAAACATTGGGCACAAAAACGGCCATGAAGTCCCTCGTCCCACATTTCCAGCTTTGTCCAGCGTGCACAGACAAAGCAATGACCGAGTCCGGTATAAGCTGCCTTGGTGATGGATTTATTCATATGCGAACGAATTTTCCTCCACCTGAATCCAGCAGGGCTGGTTCCGGTGAGTGAAAGTGACATAGCAATCTTCATGCCAAGGCTACGTGCCATTCACATATCGGTTTATGACCTTCAGGTGATCGATCGACGCGTTGCGCGCAATGCCCCTGATCTGGCAAACCGTCTTCTTCCGGATTGCCAAATGCTTATGCCGCACGATCGAGGGTCCGCCACTGCCACTCTGGTCCGGTATTGGCCCGAGTATCGCAAGCCCATGTCAGCCAATCGACTGGTTGCTGGTATTAGTCTGGCCGACGTCCAGGCAGCGGCAAAGGTCGAATCTGAGCTGCGTGCGCCTCTTATTGTTACTCGGTTTTCCGGTCGTTTAGAGAATGTCGGAATCGCCAAGATTGATATTCCTAGACCCTACTGATTTCGCTTAGCGGCAAGCAGGTAATCCAGGTTGCACTTTGGGCGCGTGTATGTTCAAATGAACATTATGGATGATTCCAACCTTATTCCTCCCTCAATTGCCAGTAGTTTGGCCGAAATCGAGCGGTCCGTTCAGCGATTCCGGAGCTGGTACAGCCTCGGAGCGGACCCGCAGCGATTGCTTACAGATGAGATTATCACAATGAGGTTTGAACTGATCCGGCTGTGGTCGCAGATCTATTCCGAAAAGAAGCTCTGATCCGCCGGCCTGCCGAAACGCCTCTGATCAGTGCAGGATTAATGGCGGACGAGGCACCTCTGCGGCTCGAACCTCGCGGGATCCAACGGAGGTCGCACAAGTGCTGCACAGATAATCATAAATTTCTCGATCTGGCAAAATCAAGAGCAGCCTCTCCCGCACAGGTTGAGCCGTTTTGCACTTGGGACAATACAGTGAAGAGGCTCGAAGTGATTTAAATTGGTTCATTGGCCATACCTGAATTCCAACATGGACGATCTTTGGAAACGTTGACCACCACCGCCTTGCCGTCAACGTCCTATGCGCGGTCGCCGTAGGACTCCAGTGCTTGCGTAAACAACAAATGACTCTGGTGCGTTTCCTCCGGCGTGGCACAATAGAAGGGCTGCTTCATCTTTTTTCGCCCGTTGGCCAGCTCGTCGCAGAATGCCGCCCACATCTGGAGGATGCTGTCCGTGAACCCAAACTCGAAGATCGATCCCGTGATCGTCGGGTAAGCGCTATCGTAACCAAGGTCAATATTCTGCCACGCCTGAGGCCCGCCCTCCTCGTACTCCATCACCTGCAAAGTCTTCGGATATTTCGTTGAGAAGGCCATCGAACGCCGCGTGCCAATCACCCGGAGAAACCAGGTGTTGGTTTCGCCGGGAGCAATCCGTTTCGTATGGATGGTTATCGGGAACCGGTGGTCCTGCTGGCTGACCTCCCCATAAATAGTGGCGTTATCCCATGTTCGGCAGGGGGCAACCCCGCCTTTTCCGTCCGGGCGTTCCCGTACAATCTTGCTGAGCTGGGCATTCACTCGGGACGGAAACCAGCCGAATCTGAAGGGAATATGGACGACGTGTATTCCTAAATCACCCATGCACCCATATTCACCGTTGTACTCGATCATCCGTTTCCAATTGATAGACTTCTTCGGGTTAAGATCAGACGAATGGAGCAGCCCGCTTTCGACTTCAATCATCTTTCCGAAGTCCTTCTCCCGAAGAGCGCGGATGATCGCGACCGCGCCAGGAACAAAGGGAAATTCCGAAGAGCATCGAACAAAGACTTCAGGGTTCTTGTCGATTTCCTGCAGAATTGCACGGTTGGCGGCCAAATCGATTCCAAACGGCTTCTCTCCCAGCAAATGTTTACCTGCCCGGATAACGTCCGTGTAAAACTGGGCATGCAAATGGTGAGGAACTGCACAATAGACGGCTTGCACATCTTCACGCTGTAGCAGCGCCTGGTAATCGGTGGTCGTATACTCCAAGGTCGGAACGTTTTGTTTGAACCAGCCGAAGGCGCGTTCATCCGTGTCACACGCTGCCGTGAGCACGGGGCGAGCATCCACATTAGTCAGATGGCCCCACCGGGCGGCAGCGCTGGCAAATTCCCTGCCCATGAGACCCAATCCAATCAATCCGAACCGAATTGTAGTCATAAAGTTGGTCCACCAATCTTATTGGGCGAGAACGGTGCGAAGCGCGTGTGCGCGGATCGGCGTATTTGATAAGGCGAATAACGCAATCTGCTCGACCGCCCCACCAATAAGACACCGCCAAACCCCCAAGTGCACGGTGATGGCTCTACTGACCGCTTGCAGGCGTCGGGCTTTCGTCAGGAGTCGGGGTTGCATTGGGCGTCGGACTCTCATTGGGCAACGCGGTTTCGTTGGGGTTTGGACTCGGGCTGCCGGTTGGACTCCCGCCAGGTGACGCATTCGCGCCAGGAAGTGGGCTGAATTCCGGCGACGGCGTCGGACCGGCGTTGAAGCCCGGACTCGCCGTCGGAATCAGACCGGAGGTTTCAGGGGTCTCGATCACTCCGTAGGTGTCTTTGATCGGGTGTTTACTCAAAAACCTGGTCAGAGTCCAGAGATCCGACGTAATTCCGGCTAGCCGAATCTTCGACGTCCCTGTGCTCGTGTCCCCTTCGATGACCTGTACGATCGTTCCCGGCGTCAGAAAATAGGCTTTCACCTGTTCGATCATTTTCAATTCCACCGAGTCTCCCGGGTTATTTGCCATCCGGCGAACATCGTCTTTGGAGACACAGGCGTAGAGACCATCGGCGGTCGCCCAGCGAAATCCCTTCGCTACCAGTTCGTCATACTTATTAGCAGATGCGGTTGATTTCAGGGCGAGAGCTGCAGCGGCAGCCAAGGCCAACAGGGTGGTTGTTTTCATACCTTTTTTTCGGACTGCGGGAAATTCCAGGGTGCCGGACAAGACATCGGAGAAATTCAAATGCGTTTCATTCATTCGTCCACCATTAACTGAAGAAGCACTGGATTATTCTCCGGAAGTGAAGAGACTGAGGTACTATTGGCGGGACCGTCCCTTCACCAGTGCGAAGTTATGCCCAAGTTTTTAACCATGGTTTCTTACACACCGGAAGGCTTAAGAGGACTCATCAAGGAGGGTGGAACAGCTCGTCGCGCGGCGGTCGAAAAGATGCTGCAGAACCTCGGAGGACGCCTCGAGGGATTTTACTTCGCGTTCGGTGACAGCGATGCGTATGTAATCTCAGAGGGGCCGGACAACGCGACCGCCGCCGCTATTTCGCTTGCCATTACGACCGGAGCGATTCGCACGAAAACGATCATTCTTTTGACGCCGGAAGAGGTGGATCAGGTCGTCGAGATTCCGGTGGAATACCACCCCCAGGACAGGTAGGAGCACGTTCGGCGTACGGCGTTCACCGGCGGTTGGTAACGTTCTCCGTTCGTAAGCAAAGCGTCCCCGCTTTGCTTCTTGGAAGGCGGCGGACGAGACCATTGGCTTACTGACCCCCGAATAGATGAAAGGCGCCCGCCGAACGCGAACGCCGAACCCTCAAAGCCTCGCACAGATCAATCTGGAAATGCCGCTCTTGCGCAATCCATCCGTGCGCCCGGAAAAGTAACGGTCATTCAGTTCTTCCGGACCAAACTCTTTCAGTTCGCTGAAACGCTGTGAACGCAGTATTTCGGCGATCGAGGCTGGGTCAAAAAGACTTTTCCAGCTTTCGCCGTGTTCAGCGGCTCTTGCCGCAACGAGCTCCACGGCGGCGCGTTCCCCAGCAGATAACAAACCAGGGGTCACACCGTAATCGAAAACGACACCGCTCCCTCCCGCGAGAGAAGCGATAAATCGCAATGTGTTCACGAAGGCATCTTTTCCAAGATACATTGTCACACCCAGCCAGGAGAAGAACGCAGGTTCATCAAGGCAAAATTGCGCCTCTCCTAGCTTTTCGGCCAGTGTGGACTGTTCGAAGTCCATCGGCACAAAGGTCAATGACTCAGGTTCATTTATCCCGGCAGCACGCAGGCAACCTCGTTTCCAAAACTGCGTTTCTGGCAGATCGACTTCAAATACCCGACCGCCTGCCTGATCCCGGCTTCGGTAGGCGAAAGTGTCCAGTCCTGCGCCCAGAATCACGTATTGACGGACGCCCCGGTTTTTTGAGCATGCCCATTCCTCCTCGGCCAGTCTGCTCCGGACCACTAGCGACGCGCGCAGCGCTTTAAGCAGAGGAGTGTTATACCGCAGCGGGTCGCTGCGGAGCGAGTCTTCCGCAGCCACTCCTAAAATTTTGAGAGCGAACGGGTCCTCGAAAACGATTGGGAAATCAAGCAGCTGATGGGCCGCTCGAACTATCGCAACCCTTAGAGCACTCGGTTTCGGTACCTGATCGGGAACAGTTCCGCCGATTTCTTCAGCAGACCGAATTTTCATTAAACACAACCTTAGCGGCATCTCCCGTGCCCTGCTAAATAAGATTTGTGCGAGTGTTCCCAGTTAGAGTAGAAGCCTTTCTCATTGCCAAGCGGCTGCGAAAGCAGTCATCTGGATGAAGATGACGCCAATTTGGCGCGCTAACCTTCACAGCATAATCGTTCCCTCGTCAAAGCATGAGCCTGCGCGCGATAAAAGCGGTTGCCGTCGATGTGGATGGAACATTACTTGACAGCCATCATCGGCTCAAAGAAGCCGTCAAAGACGCTTTATCCGATCTGGCCGCCAATGAAATCCCAGTGGTCCTGGCTACCGCACGCGGTCCGAATGCTCTCAGGGCGGTCTTACGCCCCTTGCAACTGTCGCCCTGGATAATTTGCTTTTCCGGGGCCTGGGTTGGCCAGACCGACGGAGAATCATCAAGCTCAAAGAGCGTTGTCCTCGATATACGACACAGCATGCTGGTGGCGCATTCTATCGTAGCGATGGCCTTGGACCTCAACGTTGAACC
>JAFAKL010000204.1 GCA_019235445.1 Verrucomicrobiota bacterium
GCCGACTTGGAATTTGAGAAAAAGTTAACCCGAGCGCGGTTTACCCTACATCTTTCACTTTTTCAGGACGAGACATCGGCTGCGTGCCAATGGCATGTGCCGGAAAACCATTTTCTGGAAAGTTGGAGTGACGCAGTTGGAAGCGACGGGAGCACATCAATTGTTCAGCCGTTGATCGCGCCGCTGTACTCGGGTTACTCTCGGCACCAACTCTTCGCGCTGTTCCTCGGGCAAGTCGCCGCTCAAGATTATGACCTGGTCCGTGATTATTGGAGGTCCCATGCGCAGTGGGATGACTTTGAAAAGCAATGGCGCCAAGTTTTGAGCGATGGAGTCTTGCCGGTTAACTCTGCTGGAGTCGTCCCGGCGGGAGGTCCGGCCAGTCCGCCTCCGCCAACGTCAGACCAGGAGGGATCGCCTCCTCACGATCCGTCCGATACGATCGAGTTATCGTTTCACCCCGACCCGACGATATGGGATGGGCGTTTCGCCAATAACGGTTGGGCCCAAGAATTACCAAAGCCATTTACCCGCATAACCTGGAATAATCCGGCGCTCATCAGCCCGGCTTTGGCAAAAGAGCTGCAAGTTGCGAATGGCGATATCGTGGAAATCCGAGCCGAGGCTGGGAAGATCGAGATCCCAGTTTGGATTTTTCCGGGCCAGGCTAAGCGCACCATCTCCCTGTATTTAGGAGGAGGTCGTTACCGATGCGGCAATCTCGGTAACAATGTCGGCGTCAACGTTTACCCGTTGCGAACTACTCAACAGCCCTGGGTTGTCTCAAAAATACGGGTTCACAAGCTGGGTAAGTTCCAGCAGATCGTCAGTACGCAGTTCCATCATTCAATGCAAGGGCGGGAGCCGGTCCAAACCCGTACTTTGGAGGAATTCGTACGCCAAGTGGTGCCTCCGGATCAACTGGCAAAAACCCCGGAACCAGATCAGACATTGTACAACTTCCAGGAAAGGTTAACCGCGGAACACCAATGGGGATGGTGATCAACCTGAATACCTGCATTGGTTGTAACGCCTGCGTGTTAGCATGCCAGTCCGAGAACAATATTCCAGTGGTTGGCCAGGATCAGGTCTGGCGTGGACGGATCATGCATTGGATTCGAATCGACCGCTATTTTGAAGGCGAACCGGATGCACCGAAATTCTACCACCAACCGGTTCCTTGTATGCACTGCGAGACTGCTCCCTGCGAACTGGTTTGCCCGGTGGAAGCCACGAACCACAGCGCGGAGGGGTTGAACCAGATGATCTACAACCGCTGTATTGGCACCCGATTTTGTTCGAATAATTGCCCATACAAGGTGCGTCGGTTCAACTTCCTGCAATTTGCTGATACGAAAACCCTCAGTTTCCAATTGGGTTGGAACCCAGAGGTCACCGTTCGGGCGCGCGGTGTAATGGAGAAATGCAGTTATTGCGTCCAAAGAATCCGGGCTGTGGAATTCGATGCGGATAAAACTAACCGGAAAATCAACGATGGCGAAATAGTTCCCGCTTGCGCTCAGGTTTGCCCGGCGGAAGCGATCACCTTTGGGGACCTTAAGCAGCAAGGGAGCCGAGTGAGCCAACTAAAGACAAGCCGGCTCAACTACGGGCTGCTGGAAGAACTAAATACCCGGCCGCGGACGACTTATCTGGCGAAAGTGGTGAGTGAGAAAGCGGAGCAAAAGTTGCAGGCGAAAGGGTAGGAGGAAGATGTGTTAACAGATGCGATTAAGGGAGGGCGCGCGTCCTCGCGCGCCGGAAGAGGTTGTCCAGACCAAAGGGTGTATTCTCGCCCACCGGTACAGAATGTCATTGCTGTGCGAAACGCGGCGCACGGGACGCGGGCACTCCCTTGATGACCCCGGACCGGTAAGACCCAATTTCATTTCCACCATGCCACCCCCAAAACTAGCCGAAGACAAGGTCCTCGAATCGTCCAGTTCACCTCACGTGCTGGTTAGCCCGGACGAGACCCTGGAATCGGCCAGTGTTAAAATCAGCAGCATTGTACTGGAACGAAAACATCCGCCGTTCTGGTGGGTGAGTTTCGCAATCGCTTTCGCCTTATTAATGGGATTGCTGTACGGGATTACCATTCTGTTTGCCATCGGTGTCGGTATCTGGGGTATCGACATTCCGGTCGCTTGGGGTTTCGCTATTGTTAACTTTGTTTGGTGGATCGGTATCGGGCACGCCGGCACCTTCATTTCTGCCATATTGCTGCTCCTTCTGCAGAAATGGCGAAACTCAATTAACCGTCTGGCCGAGGCAATGACGCTCTTCGCCGTGGCGTGTGCGGGATTGTTTCCGCTCCTGCATTTGGGCCGGCCTTGGACCTTTTTCTGGATCTTACCTTATCCCAATACAATGGGTTTATGGCCGCAGTTTCGCAGTCCCCTGGTTTGGGACGTTTTCGCGGTTTGCACTTATTTTACCGTCTCACTGATTTTTTGGTATATCGGTTTGATTCCGGATTTAGCGACGATGCGAGACCGGGCACGAACCCGGCTTTCGAAAATCGGGTTTGGAATCATTTCGTTGGGCTGGCGGGGTTCGGCGATTCACTGGAAGCACTTTCAAACGGTCTACCTGATTCTGGCTGGGCTTTCCACGCCGCTGGTGCTCTCGGTGCATAGCGTAGTGAGCACCGATTTTGCGGTCGCCAACATACCAGGATGGCATACCACCATCTTTCCGCCATTTTTTGTCGCCGGCGCCATCTATTCAGGTTTCGCCATGGTTCTTAACATCATGATTCCGCTTCGATACTTTTACCGATTGGAATCGGTGATAACGGAGCGTCATCTGAATTGCATGGCCGGTGTCATGTTCGCCACGGGATTGATGGTCGGATATGGGTATATCATGGAAACTTTCACCGGCTGGTACAGCGGTGATATTTACGAGCAGTACCTAGTGATTAATCGGGCCATTGGGCCGTACGGTTGGACCTATTGGCTGTTACTTCTAGTCAATATCGTCATTCCACAGCTACTTTGGTTTCGCAGGATCCGAAGTAACCCGGTGTCTCTGTTCTGTGTCGCGCTGAGCGTCAATGTGGGGATGTGGCTGGAGCGGTTCGTTATCGTCATCGTGAGTTTGCATCGTGACTTCCTGACTTCGAGTTGGGGTATCTATGCTCCGACCGGCTGGGACTGGCTGATTCTGTTCGGCTCGGTTGGCCTATTTGTATCGCTGGTCTTCTTATTTGTTCGATTCCTGCCGATGATTCCTATGTCTGAAATTAAGGAGATCGTTGCCGAGCGAGAGGAGGAAGCTGCGTGAGCTCGACGCGATCGCATTTGTATGGATTGACTGCTGAATTCGACTCGGCGGAGCAACTGCTGCACGCAGCCAAGACTGTCTTCGACAAAGGCTTTCGTCGAATCGATGCCTTTACTCCGTATCCCATTGAGGAGCTGCCTGAAATCATCGGGCATAAGCATTCAGCCGCTCCGCTGATCATGCTGATCGGCGGCATTGTTGGCGCGGTGACGGCGTACGGCATGGAATGGTACGCCATGGGATATTATTATCCTCTCGATGTTGGCGGACGCCCTTTAAATAGCTGGCCTCTTTACATCCCGATCACATTCGACTTAACCGTCCTCTTCTCCGCCTTGTCCGGGCTCGCCGGTTTTTTGATTCTCTGCCGGCTGCCTCGCCTCCATCATCCGCTCTTCAGCGTGCCTGGCTTTGAAAGAGTAAGCACGGATAAATTTGTCCTCTGGATCGAGGCGGTCGATCCCTGTTTCGATGAGCCAAACGTGCGACGGCTTTTCGTCGAACTGCAAGCCAAAGCAGTTACCGAGGTGCATGGCAAATGAAAGGAAATCGGCTTCGTCTCAT
>JAFAKL010000226.1 GCA_019235445.1 Verrucomicrobiota bacterium
TGGTGCGGGTGTCGTCGGTATCGATGCAGATCAGATAGGTGCGCTTCGCCGAGCGAGCGCGCTGCAGAGCCGCCTCCAGCTCAGGGATGTTGGCCACCTTCTCAGAAAGGGCGCCTAGGGAAGCCGCATTAGCCGCGAAATCGATACTGGGGTTGCCCTCGCCGATCTGCAGGCAATCTTTCAGCATGTTGTTAAAGGGTTTCCCTCCGCAACTCTGCTGGAGGCGGTTGATGCAACCGTAGCCCCGGTTGTCCAGCAAGACGATAATCAGCTTCTTATCGAGCATCACTGACGTGACGATCTCATTGTTGAGCATGAGGTAGCTGCCGTCGCCCACCATGACGATGATCTCCCGATCGGGCCGGGCCATCTTAACCCCCAAACCTCCTGCGATCTCATAGCCCATGCACGAATAGCCGTATTCCATGTGATAGCCACCGGGTGTAGAAGTGCGCCAAAGCTTGTGCAACTCGGCGGGAAGCGTGCCGGCTGCGCATACCACGATATCATCGGCGGTAGATTTCGTGCTGGAGCGCTGCACGGCTCCTATCACCTCTCCATCGTAGGGCAGTTCTCCCGCCTTCAGTTCCCTGCGCTGAGTGATCCGATCGATTGTCGAGCGCCACGCCGCGGCCTCGGCTTTGGCCCGCTCGCTCCAGGCCGGTTCGGCTTGCCAGTCCGGCAACGCTTTTGTCAGCGCCTCCAACCCCAGGCGTGCGTCGGAGTGGAATGGGATCCCGCGCGCTTTGGCGGCATCAAAGGGATTGACGTTCAGCGAGACCAACCGGGCCTTTGGGAATAGCGAATTTGAGCCCGTTGTAAAATCCTGCAGCCGGCTGCCTACGGCCAGGATCAAATCGGCCTCCGTCGCCAGAACATTGGCCGCCGGAGATCCGGTCACGCCCACGGAGCCAAGTTGAAGAGGATGGTCCCACGGCAAGGAGCTTTTACCCGCCTGGGTCTCGCAGACCGGGACGCCGTGGCGCTCGGCAAACCCGCGCAGCGTCTCAGAGGCCTGCGAATAAAGCACACCTCCTCCGGCAATGATCAACGGGCGCTTGGCCGCCATCACCGCACGTACCGCCCCTGCAAGATCACGCTCGTTGGGGGGCGTCGCCCGCAACTCCACGACTGGAGTATCAAAAAAATCTACCGGATAATCGAAGGCAGCGGCTTGCACGTCCTGAGGGAGCGCCAGAGTGGCCGGCCCGCAGAGCGCGGGATCAGTTAACGTGAGCACTGCACGCGGAAGCGATGTCATCAATTGCACAGGCTGCACGATCCGATCGAAATAGCGCGACACCGGCCGGAAACAATCGTTGGCCGAAACGGTGCCGTCACTGAAATCCTCCAGTTGCTGAAGCACCGGATCAGGATCCCCAGAAACAAAGATGTCCCCGGGAAGAAAGAGCACCGGCAACCGATTGACATGGGCAAGGGCAGCGGCCGTGAGAAGGTTTGTCGCCCCAGGACCAATGGAAGTTGTGCAGGCCATCATCCGGCGCCGAAAGTGCGCCTTCGAATAGGCGATCGCTGCATGGGCCATTGCCTGCTCGTTGTGGGCCCGATAGGTGGGCAACCGGTCGCGATACTGATACAGGGCTTCCCCGATACCGGCGACATTCCCGTGACCGAAGATAGCAAAGACTCCTCCAAAAAGCGGAACGATTTCGTCGCCCTGCGGACCTGAAACCCGTGTCCGCAGACCAGCCAGATATCGCACCAGGGCCTGAGCGGTCGTCAGCCGCATCGTCCCGCGCCTGGCCATGCTTGGGTTCTCTGTCTGGGCAATGGTTTCACTCATAGTGCTGATTTCCTTCATAAGCTTTCGACTTCCCGTTCCTCTCCACGCTTCTGGTTCTCGCTTGCCGGTCCACCGACCGCAAAATTAATTAATGCGTCGTGCAGAATTTCTACCGGATGCTGCGCGATGCGCCCGACTCCGTCCTTAATCTGGTGCCGGCAACTCGTGCCTGGTGCAGCGATAAGGGTGTCGGCCGGAGCCGAGCGCACCGTTGGCAGGAGTACGAGTCCGCCAATCTTCATTGAGACGTCGAAATGCTCCTTTTCATAGCCGAACGATCCTGCCATCCCGCAACATCCGGATGGAATAACCTGCACCTTATAGTTAACGGGCAGCTCGAGCGCCTTGATGGTGGGAGCCAGTGATGCCAGCGCTTTTTGGTGGCAATGGCCGTGGAGTTTGATTTTGCGAGTCTCTTTCGTGAACGCTTCCCGCCGAATACGACCCCGATCAGCTTCGCGCGCGATGAACTCCTCTATTAGAAGGGCACACTTTGCCAACGCATTTGCTGCTTGAAGCAGACGCTCCGGGACGAGGTCTGGCACCTCGTCCCGGAAACCGAGGATCGCCGAGGGCTCGATGCCCACGAGCGGTGTTTCAGAGGTAACGACGTCCTTTAAAAATTCCACATTACGGGTTGCTAATCTTTGCGCATCGCGCAGCAGGCCTTTGGAAATTTGCGCGCGGCCGCTATCCGCGTGGGTGGGAATGACGACCTCATAGCCAAGCCGGTTAAGCAACCGCACCGCTTTGATGCCGACTTCCTCATCATTGAAGTTCGTAAATTCGTCGCAAAAGAGAAATACACGTCCGTTTGGAAACGGTCCTTTTTTATTCGCGTGAATTTGGTGCCATCGGCGCAGTGGAATCTTATTGAGTTTAGGAATCGAGCGCTCCTGGGCAAAACCCGCAAACCTCTTGAACAGGTCGGCGGTGGCCGGATTTGTCACTAGAAAATTAAACATCCCTGGCGCAATGGAGGCGAAAGCCATGGCGCGCGAATAGTCCCCGATCAGCCGCGCCCGCATCGGAATACCGCTCGCATCGTAACGTTGCTGGAGCCACTCCGCTTTGAGGCGAGCCACGTCGACGTTCGACGGGCACTCGGACTTGCAACCCTTGCAGGAGAGGCAGAGGTCCATCACAGAGGCAATCTCATCGCTGTCAAAAGGATTGCCCTTCGTTGAACGCGTAAGAACCTCGCGCAAGATATTTGCCCGGGCGCGCGTCGTATCCTTCTCATTGCGCGTGGCCATATAGCTCGGGCACATGGTGCCACCCATGAGATGGGATTTACGGCAGTCGCCGGACCCGTTGCATTGCTCTGCGGCGCGCAAGATACCTTGGGTCTCCGAGAATCTCAGTACGGTCTCAAATTCCCGCACCACCTGCTTCGGCTCATAACGCAAGCTGACGTCCATTGGCGGCGTGTCGGTGATCTTGCCGGGATTAAAAATCCCAAATGGATCCCAGGCGTGTTTGATCGCGCGAAAGAGAGCATAGTTCTTCTCGCCCACCATCAGAGGCAGAAATTCGCCACGGAGACGGCCGTCGCCGTGTTCACCGCTGAGTGAGCCGCCGTAGCGCTTTACCAGTTGTGCGATCTCGGTCCCTATCACACGAAAGAGCCTGCGATGTTCTTGATCCTTCAGGTTCAAAATAGGCCGCAAATGCAATTCTCCTGAACCAGCGTGAGCATAATGCACCGCAGAGAGGCCATAACGACTTAAGACCTTATCGAATTCCTGCACGAATGCCGGAAGATCTTCCGGATCAATCGCGGTATCCTCTATAACCGCGACCGCTTTGGCATCTCCCGGGATGTTCGAAAGCAGACCTAAAGCGGCTTTGCGCAAGTTCCAGACACGATTTTGGTCCGGACCCCAGACCACCGGATAATGGTAGCCAAGGCCGGCCGCACGCAGTTCGGTTTCAAGCCGGGCTGCGACGGCCGCAATCTCTTCCCTTGTCGAGACCGACAACTCCACCGCGAGGATGGCCCCGGGATCTCCCTGCACAAAAAAGCGATTCTTTCGCTGCTCAATGTTAGCCTTGGTGCACTCGAGGATGTTCTGGTCCATCAACTCGCAAGCACGCGGAGCATGGCGTAGCGCGACAAGATTAACACGCAAAGCCTCGTCTATTGTCCTGCAGTGAACACAAATAAGCGCACTTTCCGCTGGAGGGAGCATTTCGCACGCCAGCGTGATTTCAGTTAGAAACGCCAAGGTTCCTTCGGATCCGGCTAACAAGCGACAGAAATTAAACGCTGGGCCATCCGGGGTGAACGGAGCGCAATCCGCAAGCAGGTCCAGGGCGTAGCCCATATTACGGCGATGGATAGATCTCTTCGGAAACTGGCGCGCTATCTCCTCACGATTCCCGGAGTCACTGAGTAGTTTCCTGGTCTCGCGATAAATCGAGGCTTCAAGTGTATTGCCGAAACACTTCGCCTCGAATTCCTGTGGGGACAGCGCACCAAATTCCGTGATCGAGCCGTCGCTTAAGACCGCTCGTGCAGATACGAGATGGTCGCGCGTACTGCCGTACACCACTGAGTTGGCGCCACAGGCATTGTTGCCAACCATACCTCCGACCATACAACGGTTCTGGGTAGAGGTTTCGGGAGCAAAGAAAACTCCGTGCGGCGCAAGCGCGAGGTTAAGCTCATTGCGCACCACGCCGGGTTGCACCCTTACCCGCCGCCCCGTCTCGTCGTTTTCCAGGATCCGAGTGAAGTGCCGCGATACATCTACTACTATGCCTGCTCCAACGACCTGGCCGGCCAGCGAGGTACCGGCCGTCCTGGGTATAAGCGAAGTGCCGCGCGCCCGCGCGAACCGGACCAGTTTGCAAAGGTCGTCCTCGGTCTTAGGCAGGGCGACAGCTTGGGGTATCTCACGGTAAACGGATGCGTCCGTCGCATAGAGCGACCGGATCGTTGCGTCGAAATGAAGTTCGCCTTCAAGCTCGGCAGCAAGCCCTTCGAAGTCGGAGCGACTTGGTAGCATCATGACCTTTTCCTAACTCATGACCCCAACCAACGTCGGTCCGTTCGACGAACTGACTGTGCTAGTGTCCTGTCCCCTAAATAAGAGGTATGTTGTTGCGATCAAAATGGGCCGTCGGCAAGGCGGTCCGAGCCGGACGGGCGGTAGGAGGGAGCATATCTGAATCGATACGTGACCGACGAGCAACGCGGCCGCCGGCCCATTTTCATCGCAACCCTCTGGGCCGGGGTCAGTTGGCTGTTTTTCCGCGTTGCTCGCTCGACCCGTATGGCTCACATACGGGCGCTTTAGCGCCAGTCCGGCTCGGACCGCCTTGAAAAACAGCCAACTGACCTCCCGCAACATACCTCTTATTTAGGGGACAGGACACTAGTCATAAATCAGGCCACCAGCTTCTGAATGCGCTCACTCAATCGCGGCGGAGACATCTTAAATGCTTCCAGCAGGTAATCGTTAGGCGCCGACTCACCCCAACGATCCTCGATCCCGAAACGGATGACCCGCCGCGGCGACGCTTCCGACAAGATTTCCGCCACCATGCCGCCCAGCCCACCGTAGATCGAATGTTCCTCCACTGTGACTACCAACTTGGCAGGCTCGGCTGTTTTAACGATTTCTTCCTTATTGACCGGCTTAATCGATGGTACATGGAGAACGCCGGTGGAAATTCCTTGCGCCTGGAGTAGTTCAGCGGCTTCCAGACAGCGGATAGTTTGCGGACCGGTAGAAATCAGCAAAACGTCCCCTCCCTCTTTCAGTGAAATAGTCCTCCCAGGTACAAACCGATACTGCTCGTCAAAAACATTGGGACCAGCGTCCCGTGCCAGACGCAGATAGACCGGCCCATCAAATTCAGTGGCCCAGCGAATGATGGCTTCCCCTTCAATCGCGTCAGCGGGAGCGAGTACCGTCATATCCGGCATCGCCCGCATAATCGCCAGATCCTGAACGTCCTGATGCGTCTTACCGGTAAGTCCAGTCATCAGCCCGGCATAGGCCGCCCCGATTTTCACATTGGCGTGGGTCTGCGCAACTAACATGCGGATTGGATCAATAGCCCGATGCGTAAAGAAAACGGTAAAAGAGGAAAGCCAAGGGACAAAGCCGAGCGAGGCTAAGCCAACCGCAACGCCAATAAAGTTCTGTTCCGCGATCCCCATCTGCAGAAATTTGCCCGGATACATCTTGGCGAATTTATCTGCCTTGGTGGAATTCGCTAAATCCGCGTCTAAAACCAGGACATTTGGATTGGTGGCACCCAGGGAAACCAACGTATCGCCAAAAACATCGCGTAATGCTTTCATACTCCCGCCTCCACAATGCCCAGTTGACCCGCCACAATTTTAAGCTCCTCTTTGGTCGCCACCTTAGAATGCCATTCATGTTTACCCTCCGTGAAGTGCACTCCCTTGCCTTTGATGGTGTGAGCGATGATCATCGTGGGCTGATCGGAATCTCCGGACGCTTTCGCGCTTTCTAACGCCGGGACAATCTGCGAGAAGTCGTGCCCGTCGATCTCGAGACAACGCCAGCCAAGCTTTTCGAAAATGCCTCGCAAGTCGATCCCCGACCACGGATCGCGGCGGTCGCCGCGATGTTGTTCATTGATCGCAAGCACCCAACCGAACTGTTGCAGGCCGTTCCAGTCCAGAATGGCGGTTAAATTTCCTAACTTGTACCTCGGAGCGATATGCAATGCTTCCCAAATCATTCCCTCCTGCAGTTCGCCGTCGCCGATCATGACAAAGGTCTGAAACTTCTGTCCTCGCATCCGCGCCCCGAGGGCAATGCCCAACCCAACCGATAACCCCTGCCCCAGCGATCCGGTCGACGTCTCCAGGCCAGGAAGCCGCGTCACATCTGGATGCCCCTGCAGCCGCGACCCGCCTTTATCAAACGTTTTCAGTTCTTCGAT
>JAFAKL010000153.1 GCA_019235445.1 Verrucomicrobiota bacterium
GGCCAATCGAAGATGTGCGGATGTATCCAGCGTTGTCGATTGTTTTGTTGGATCTCTAATATTCCTTCGAGTTCCTCCATAACAGTGACGTTGACTCCTTTGACTGCTGCAGCTGCTGCCGCTGTTAATCCAGATGCTCCGGCACCAATCACAGCTAGTTTCTTTCCTCTCGCGATTACTGCGGTTGCGAGCAGCGCCCGAATCAGATTCAAGGCTCGCACTTGCTGAGAATATAACGTTACGTAACGTGCAAAACAACCGATCGCAAATACTCGCGAGTTATAGGTAGGTACTTCGAAGTCTAACAAGAACTCTGACCAATCTTGTCCCGACCAGCGCTTCGAGGCATCCCCTTTTTTCATATTGAAGGACTTAACCTGTTTCAACAAATTAAACGCGGGCGAGCTCCAGGATCTTATTATCTGTGATCCAACCTAGAATTGGATCTTTCCGGTCCCCCGAAGTGGTTACAAAAACGTCCCCACATTTTTCAATCTTGTCCATTGCTCGCTTGGCATCGGCCAAGCTTGCAGTGACTTGAACGAATCCAACCCCATTTTGGAAGAGGGACTTAAGCTTCGCGTCGGAATCCAAAAGGTTCTGCAAGGTTAAGTCTGTTATGTTTGCTACGCCCTGGGGCAACTGAGTCGCGCCTTGGTTAAACTTAGTGATGAACTGGTCCACCATCGCCCGATAGATCAGGTAGGCGAAGGAGTTGTCTTCATGCAAAAAGAGCAATCGTTCGACCTTCTCAAATGTCTTGTCTAATTCGGTAAGTTTGACTTGCCTCTCGGTCCCGTCCCTGAGCTACATGTATTTGATGGAAGCAAGCGGGCGCATCTTATCACGAACAGAGATACTTTGGAGGCGATCTGCTCCAGTGATCGTACTAGCAAGGGCCGAGACAGACTGGGTCGCCAGGGCAAAATTTTCTTTAGAGAAGTAGTATGCGAGAATGGTCCCGACCCAGCTTGCTAAAAGCGGCAAAACCGCGCCAAATACAAATTTTGCGGTGTCGAGTTGCGTGGTGGGAGTGTTATTGCTGAAGATTACCACGCAGGCTAGAGCCAGGACGCCTATGATTGACACACAGACAACTACGAAGGTCAGGACTTGGCGGCTTTGCGTATCAAAAGTTTGTGTATCAGTAGAGCTCATGCGAAATGACCGGTTCACACGAAGTTTGTCACATGGCCGCGTGGGAAGAGAATACGTAGTTTAGCGTATTGACTGTGACATCCCTTGATGCGGCAAGGAGGTAAGTGCGAAGTGCACGGCGAGTGGATTCTATCTTTGTTGTCCTGGATCAGATCTTCGTGGTCGTCGTTGCCGATTTGGCCCGCTCCAAGGCCTGCCGGCGCGGCGGGCAGCTCCAACGCACAACCCACTTCGCCAAGGCACTTCGTAGGTCAAGACGAACGCAAAAACCACCCGCGACTGGCTTCTAATTAATCCATTTCGCGGACTAGTTTGCGCGGTTTTCCTAGGTGAAGAACTTGGTCGGTATTTAGGCTGGGAGCGTCATTCGCAGGTAGGGCATGATCTCCTTTGGATCCGGACACTTGGAAGACGCTTTTCAGCTTGTCCAAAATTTTGCTTCCAGGTATCGCGGCGACATCATCCCGGTAGTAATCGAACCAGGGTAAGCCGGCGGCGCTATAGCTTTTTGCGGTTGGCGGCGGATACGGTGGACGGTTACCGGTGACACTCTGCCATGCCACCGAATTACAGATGTGGATGAAACAACGGCCGGTGTGATCGCGATCCAAGACATCGAACCCGGGCCGCGAATGGACACGAACTGACGCGAACCAAAAAGACCAGCCGCGGATGAATGAACATTTACGCTGATTATCTGAACAGCCTTCTAATTTCCTGTCAATTCCTCATAATCGGCATCTGGCATGAAGATCCGATTGAAAACCGAGGGAGGGGTTGGAGGGTCACGTCTAAAACAACTTTTCACATGGATGAGATTTGCTTCGACGAAGATTCAGGATTTCAAAATCGGAGACGGCTTTGAGTCGCTATCCAGAAGGACAGCAGCTGGAGCTGCAGGTTCCCGATTTTTGACTCGCCTAAGGGGCACGCGACCTAACCTGGCCGTCGCAGTTCCTTTAGGAGCGAGTTCACTTCGTTTCGATTGAAGTGGGCCGGATCGAATTCTGGGTTTAGCCAGTCTAACAGCTCTCTCATTTGTTTTGAGATTCGGGTTTTCGGACGGTTCCAAACCGCTAGGATTTCCATATATTGATTTGGGCCGCCGGAATCTTCCGGAGGACATGCTCTCTCGCCGATCAGACATTGAGGTTGTCCGTCTCCATCCAGAATCGCTTCCAGAGCAAGGGAGTGTTCCCAATCGTCACCGAAGTCGTACAAATAGCGGAACTTTGTTCCCGGTGTTTTAAGTCTCGGGCCAAGCCGGATTCGATTTTCGTTCTTTACGTCGGACGGCGAGTCTTCATCTTTCATTCCGATCTTTTGTTCATCTATATAAAACTCATGTAGATGGTAGTTGGCCCAGCCCATAACGATTTGGATCACATGGCTTAGCTCGCCGAATGTAGCGTGAGCCGGCATCAAGAACCTGCGCCAGATCAATGGTTCAATTTGCTCAAGCCAAATTCTCAATTGCAGCATTTTCATGGGAAACCGGGGGAATTATGGAAGACGTCCCCTGAAAGCGCAAAGGGATAGGCGAATGGATCCCTTTTCGCAGCACCTACGGGGAAGAGAGATGAATGACATGAATAAAATCTCACGCAAAGCAGACTTCCTGCGTCGCCCCGCGTTCGCGAGGCTATGGCGGACAAGTCGTCCCATCACTGTTTTAACAGTGCAGGGTGTTGGTCGTTAGTTCAATCATATGGGTGCTGGGCGGCAGGACGTGAAAGGTGAAAAGTGAAAGGTGAAAGGCATGCCCTGAGCAAGCCTCGGGCGCG
>JAFAKL010000380.1 GCA_019235445.1 Verrucomicrobiota bacterium
GTGTCACGGCCAATTTTGCCAACCACCCACCGGCCATAGCCGAGAGAAAGACTGAGCGAATAGTCGGCGTGTCCCGGTGCAATCATCACGGGAGCCTGCAGTTTTCGATCGCTGGCACTGATTTCGATCACGTCTCCATCATCCACCTGAAGAGCTTTCGCCGTAGATTTGCTCAGTAGAACAGCGTTGTCCCAGGTCAATTTCGTGATCGGGTCCGGCAACTCCTGCAGCCAGGCATTGTTCGCATATCGACCGTCGTAAACCTTGTAATCGGCCGGGAAGACAACCTCGATGGCGCTCGGCGTCACCGGGCCAGGGAGCGCACCCGCTGTTTTCAACAGCCCAGGCAAGGCGTTCGGGTTCAACTCGACCTTCGCGCTCTCGTAGAGGGTTTGTTCGGCGTAGCCGTTCCGGAGAAATTTCGTCCACGCCGCCTCGAAATCGCTCTCCTTGGTGAAGGACTTGAAGGTTTCGCGCACAGCTTGTACGCCGCCAGGAAGGCCGGTCAGTTTGGCCAGGACATCGATTTGAGAAAGGCCGCCGAACAGCGGTAGAATCATCGGTTGAATCGGAAGATAGGTACCATCCGGAGCCCGCTGGTCCCCCCAGGATTCGAGAAAATGCGCCTCAGGCACATGCCAATTTGCGTCTGCGGAGGTTTCGTCCATGGAATATCCGAGCCGTACGACTTCCGGGATCGACCTCTGAACGTCGGACCAGTCGAGATCCGCGGGCGCCGTGTACACCGGATTGCCACTAAGGATAAAGAGCTTTTTTATGGCGTGCGATTTTGCGTCAGTCACCAAAGCGCCAAGATTCTCGGTCTTGACCCGAGGAACACTCCATAATGAGAGGGTCGAACCGAAAGCGCCGAGCGCATTGTTCATGGCCAGAACGACGCTGTGCACCCAGGCCGGAAACCGGTTGCCCGCGAGGACAAGACTTCGGCCTTTTCTGGAGGCCAGATCGTTCGCACATTCCGTAAGCCATGCCTCGTCAAACTGCGTACCGGTCTCACTGAATTCAGCAACGACGGCGCCCAGAACGCGATCGTTGGTGGAAGCGACAATTTTCTTGGCCAACTGCAAGGCAAAGGCTGGAATCTGGGAGGCTGCACAGCGAAAGCGGTGATCCGCCATCCCGCCCGTGAGCGTGAAGCGGTTCTCCACTGCATACAGGCGATTCATCCTATCGACCGAGCCCTGCACGCGGCGGCGCTGGCTGAAATCCCGTACGCCCGGCAAGGTTTGTTCAGAACCCAAAAAGTCGCAGTCCAGCGAAACGATGATCTCCGCGTTGTCGAACGCCGGCCTGATCGCCACATCAGGACCGAAGAGTGAACTGATCGCGGTATCCCGTTCTTCGAAACTGATGGGCTCGTAGCAGTAGACCCTGGCCTGCGGGAATTGCTGCTGCAACGAGCGCAGCATCCGATCGCGAGTGGGCGAGAATTGTTCGTCCAGCAGAATGCCGATCCCCTCTCCTTTGCTCGACTGAAGCTGTTTTCGGATCTCGCCGAGATATTTATCAAATTCCTGGGCTGTGGTCTCCTTCCCATCGAAAAGAAAAACCCGGGCCCGGTCCGGATCGTAGAGATTCAAAATGGTCGCCTGCGCAAAAAGATCTGTTCCACCGTTGCTGGAAGGCACCAGGGGGTTGCCTTCCAGTTTCGTTGGACGTCCCTCGTAAGTTGTTGCGATCAGCGGCAGGCCACCAAGCGGGCCCGGCATTGAAGTCGAGTAGAGCACTGCCTTGCCTGGGATCAGCCATTCAACGCTTTTGGTGTACGGGACAAGATAAGCTTCCGGCCGCCGACAACCGCTCAACCCAATCCCAGCCAAAGCCATTGAGGCACCCATGACACGAAGGAAATTCCGGCGCGACACTCCGTCCAACTCCATTTCCGCGGCGCCCGATGGGAATTCCCGCTCCAGCCAAGTCCGAAACTCAGGGGTATCGGCCAATTCTTCGAGGCTGCGCCAATACCGTTTGCCAGTGAGATCTTCAGGCGGGTGTCGAAAGACAGTCTTCATTATCGATGGCACCCCTCGCAGGTCTGCGGCGGGTTAATGTTCCATTGTTGCTTGAGTTGAAGGCCGATCTGCTCCTGAGACTCGGCGCTGCCGGGCTTCCAGTCCAGGTTGAAGACCTGATTGACGGGCCGCAGGTTGTTTTCTGGGTTGCGATGACAGTTCAAGCACCAACCCATGGAGAGCGGCTCTTTCTGATAAACAACGTCCATGTGGTTCACCTGGCCATGGCAACTCACGCAGCTAATGCCGCGGTTGACGTGTACGGAATGATTGAAATACGCAAAATCAGGCACTTGATGGATCTTTACCCAGTCCACCGGATTTCCGCTTTGCCAACTTTCCCTCACGGCAACCAGTTTCGGATTATTAGCTTGAATCTGCGTGTGGCAGTTCATACAGGTCTGCGTCGTCGGTACGTTTGAGTGGGACGAGACCTCCACGTACGAGTGACAATATCGACAGTCCATCCCGAGTTGCGTCACGTGGATATTGTGCGAGAAGGGCACGGGCTGAATGGGCTGGTACCCCGCCCGCATGTATTCCGGCGTCAGATAATACCAGTAGAACGCGGACACCACCCCCCCAAGGACCAGGAGGCAGAAGACGATCTTCAATGGCAAATAATTGGTCCAGCGGGGAAAGATGTTAGCCATGCGACATCATAAAAAAGTTCAATGTGCGCGAACACCGGATACGGCGCGACAATGGGAACCAAATTGGCTGCGGCTTACTGGGGTCAACAGGGTTTTTCTCAAGCTCCTTCCCAAGTTCAAAAAGCCCGAGAATATTGGCTTCGATCGGTTAGGCAATAAAAATCTGCGTACATCTCTGCGGCTCGCCCGTCAATCTTTCGAGGCTAATATTACTTTGGGCGAAGGCAATTGAAAAACTCAGAATTCAGGAGTCAGAATGCAGGAGTCAGGAGCACCGCACGGGCGCGGGCGCATGTCAAAAGGGAGAGAATTCGCAGAAGCATTCTGACTCTCCCGGATTCCCAATTCTGACTCCTGAATTCTGAGTCCTGGAATCGAAATAGCTCCAGCTATTCCTGTAGTGCGGTCTCGGCTTCGGCGTTGCGATCTTTCATGGCGGCCTTGCGACTGAGTTTAACGCGACCCTTGTCGTCTACGCCGATACATTTCACCCAGACCAAGTCCCCTACCTTCACCACGTCCTCCACACTTTTCACGCGGAAATCTGCTAACTCAGAGATATGCACCAATCCATCCTTACCAGGCAGCACTTCCACAAAAGCGCCGAAGTCTTTAATGGAAACGACGCGGCCATGATAGCTCTCACCGACTTCTACTTCCTTGGTCATCCCTGTAATAATCTCTTTGGCCCGGTTCAAGCTCTCGCGGTTCGCGGAATAAATATGGACCGACCCGTCATCGTCGATGTTGATCTCGGCGCCTGTCTCCGCCACGATGCCCTTGATCGTTTTGCCGCCCGGACCGATCAGCAGGCCAATTTTGTCCGGATGAATTTTTACGGTCTCGATCCTGGGAGCATATTGGCTCAGCTCCTTTCGAGGCCCGGCAATCGCCGCGGCCATCACATCGAGAACTTTCATCCGTGCCTCTCGGGCCTGAAAAATGGCTTCGGTCATTACCTTCAGGGCAATTCCTGGTAATTTGAGGTCCAGCTGAAAACCGGTAATCCCGTCCCTGGTACCGCAGAGTTTGAAGTCCATGTCGCCGAAATGATCTTCCGATCCGATGATGTCCGTGAGGGTGGTGTATCGCGTCAGCTTTTGCCCTTCAAATTCGGTGACCAGTCCGACCGAGATGCCCGCGACCGGCTTGCGGATGGGAACTCCGGCGTCCATCAGCGCCATGACGCCTGCACAGACGCTCGCCATCGATGTTGAACCATTGGATTCCATGATCTCACTGCTGACCCGGATCGCGTAAGGGAACTCGCTCTCGGTCGGAATCACAGGCTCAATCGACCGTTCAGCCAGGGCGCCGTGACCGATCTCGCGCCGGCTCGTACTGCCAAATCGTCCAGTTTCGCCGACGCTGAAGGGCGGAAAATTGTAATGCAGGATGAAACGTTTGGATTGATCACCGCCTGTGTAGCCGTCGATCATTTGAGCTTCTTCGGCGGAAGCGAGCGTCGCAAGTGCGACAGCCTGGGTTTCGCCTCGCGCGAAAAGAGCCGACCCATGCGACCGTGGAAGCAGCCCCACTTCCCCGCTCAGCGGACGCAAATCATGAAAGCCGCGTCCGTCGCAACGTTTCTGTCGATCGAGGATGCTGACCCGGAAAGCCTTTTTCTGGAGATAGTCAAACGCCTGGGAGATCTCGAAATGCGTCGCATCGGGATACTTCGCGAGAATCGTTGTTTCGACTTCCTTGCGCAGGGAATCGACT
>JAFAKL010000050.1 GCA_019235445.1 Verrucomicrobiota bacterium
TGCGTCAAAGGATCTGGGCAGAGTTCGCCCTGGTAGCCGGCGTGTGGGTTTGTATTTTGGCGGTAGTTTCTTGGTGGGATGCATGGAAGTACTTTCTTTGGATGTACCTGGCGCCCGCGTTCATAGCCGCCAATCTCCAGAGCTGGCGCAAGTACATTGAACACGTCGGACTGACCGGTTCTACCGTGAACAGCTCTACCCGAAGTATTGTCTCAGAGGGGCCGCTGGGGCGGTTGCTCGCTTTGACGCTGCTCCACGAGCCGTTTCATGGCGTGCACCACAGGCACGCGGGCCTGCCGCACGCTGAACTACCTGGACTCGCTTCCGAACTCGAGCCGAGAAATCCCGGCGAGATGTCTCCCTTTCCAAGCTATCGTCACGCACTGCTAGATCTTCTCCGCAGTCTTCCGGATCCCCAGGTGGGTGCTCAGTGGCTCAGAATCCCATCCGGGTGAGGAATAATAACGTGGTGTCCTGTGCCCCAAATAACCTCCAATATACCTGTTGTTTCCGGGACAGGACACTAGAATCATCGCCTGCAGGGCGAAAACGGACGGCCGATCCAGCGCGTGCAGTCGAGCTATTTCGAAGCGCTCCGTTGGCAGACCCGTCTGATATCTGTCAATGTTGAAAATCTTTGCGCAGGAAGAACAGAAGGGCACGCGGCAAAGGTAAGAGCAAAAGAAAAGTTCTCATGAGCAATCATCTGTCTGATCCGGCGTCGGCCTTGGAGACTGCGCCAACCGGCCAGTCGCAATACCTGTTCGAGGCTATAGGGATCACCAAAAGGTTCGAGGACGGCCAGGTGCAAGCCCTTCGGATGATAAATCTTCGCGTCATGCCGGGCGAATTCGTGGCTATCACCGGTCCGAGTGGTTGCGGGAAGACAACTCTGCTCCAGATGCTTGGCGCACTGGATCGACCTACGAAGGGAAGCTTGCTCTACCGTGGAAATTCGATTCCGGACCTGCGGGATCCGTCGCGCTATCGCGCTCTTGAAATCGGCTTCATTTTTCAGGCGTTCCACCTTCTGCCCACCTTTACCGTACTGGAGAATGTGCAAATTCCGATGTTCGAAAGCCACCTTTCCGCCTCAGAGCGGAAGGCCCGCGCCGCTGCCTTACTGAAGTCGGTAGGGTTGAGTAATCGTCTCAACCATTTCCCGGCCAAGCTGTCCGGAGGCGAAAGGCAGCGCGTCGCTATCGCGCGGAGCCTCGCGAACAGCCCTTCGGTTCTCCTGGCGGATGAACCCACCGGCAACCTTGACAGCGAAAACGCCCACCACATCCTTGAATTGATTAATCGACTCCACCACGAACAGAAAATGACCCTGGTGCTGGTAACGCACGACATGGATATCGCGCAGCGGGCGTCGCGAATCATTCACATGAAAGACGGCCGGATTGTGGCAGACCACCAAACAGGCGGCGCAAGAGAATAACATGACCTTTTTTACTGTTGTTGCGCGTGGGCTGATTCGGCGTCCGGTGCGAACCGGATTAACTGTCTTAGGTATCTCTGTCGGCATCGCGGCCGTGGTAGCTCTGGTCGGTATCTCCCGCGGATTCAGCAAAAGCTGGGAGACAGGGATGAAAGCCCGCGGCACCGATATCGTCGTGAGCAATATGGGCAGTTCGATAATCCCGAAGCCGTTTAGCACCTCCATAATTGATCGGATCGCTCACCTTCCCCACATCGCCGCTACCTGCGGGATATTAGTAGACCTCACTAGCGTCGAGAACGCCCAGATGATCATGGTCTCCGCCCGACAGTGGGGCGGTTTCTCATGGAATAACCTCAAGCTGATCTCCGGGCGGATGCCGCGCGATGCGGAAGAGCCGGCTGTCCTCCTCGGTCGCACTGCGGCGGATGTCCTCAAGAAAAAGGTCGGCGATACGATAGAGATTGAGACCGGCGAATTATCCGTAGTCGGGATTGTGGATGGCGACGCATGGGTCGAGAACGGCTCCATCATTCTTGCTTTGCCCGTCCTGCAGAAAATCACTGGAAACGCCGGCAAGATTAATGCTGTCGATATCCGGGTCACCCCTTCCACCAGCGCCGGGGAGGTGCAGCTTCTCTGCGAGCAGATCGACAAGCTTGTCCCGGAAGCTCGCGCCGTGGTGGCGAGCGAGAATATTACCGACAGCGAGGTCTATCGCATGGCACAGGCCATGAGCTGGGGTACTTCTCTGTTAGCAGTCCTCGTAGGTGTGCTCGGCGTCATGAACACCATGCTGATGACTGTGTTTGAACGCACTCAGGAGATTTGCGTCCTGCTCGCACTCGGCTGGCAACGGCACCGGATTATTCGCATGGTGCTGTGGGAGTCAGCCACGCTGGGACTACTCGGCGGCCTGGCCGGGGCGCTGATAGGTGCCGTTGGAGTTAAGATTTTAGGAATGACGCCTTCCCTTCGCGGACTGCTGGAACCGGACCTCAGCGTCAGACTTCTCGCAGTTTCGGTCGCGATCGCAGTGGGAGTGGGGGTTGTCAGCGGCCTCTACCCTGCCTGGAGAAGTTCACGACTCGTGCCGAGCCGAGCCTTGCAAAACTGAAAGCGAAAAACGACCATCCAATGAACCTGCGAGAATTGCCCATCTGGCGTGTTACTCTCGGCGCGCTTTCTCTCACCACGCTAACTCTCTCCTCCGGGGCCGCCGAAACCGTACCGGCTGGTATTTCAGCGAAGGAGCTCGCAACCAGCCTGTCCGTCCTGCAGGAGGGCCGCTCTTATGTGCGTCTGCGTCTTGAAGTCAAACAACCGGCCGACACGACAAAGATAACGCTTCAACTTCAGATCAAGGAGCGCCGCACAAAGAGAGAGGCCGATCTTGTTTACCAGGTGCTCTGGCCCAAAGAGCGGAAAGGAGAGTCCGTCCTGTTGCACCAAACCGAGGGTGAGCCCTCGAGCGGTTGGCTTTTCGTTCCGCCTGAAAAGCCACGCCCTCTCAGCGCCTCGCAAATGAGCGATGCCCTGTTCAGCAGCGACTTGTCTTATCAAGACGTCATCGAAAACTTCTTCGGATGGGAAAATCAGAGCATCGTTGGCAGGGAGGTTCTGAATCGCGTGGATTGCCTTATCCTTGAGTCAAAACCCGGTAAGGTTAACATCTCCAATTATAGCAAGGTGCGAAGTTGGATTGACTTCCGCCGGCTCGTCCCGCTTCGAGTGGAAAAATATCTACCATCGGGGCAACTGGCGCGCCGGATTGAAACAACTCGGGTGGCTTCAGACGATAAAGGCCGCTCCATCCCCGCCGACCTGACCGTGCGCGGTTCCCAAAAAGGCTCTGTCACCGATCTCGATGGCTCCCGGATCAGGCATGACGTGGCCTACGCCGATCGCGAATTTACACCAGAAGGCATGCAAGAGGTGTTGCCACCGCCTTCTTCACCTGAATAGGAATGAGCTGAATCTACTGACTGATAAATTGAATCCCGTTTTGATATTCTCTATGGAAACCACGAATTTGTTTTTCGTGTCGTCTTTTTGCCGCTGGTTCCAAAAAGAGCCTTCGCCTACAAGCGGTATTTGTGAAAGATTTCGTTTTCATCGACGCCGTCAGCCGAAAGCAATTGGCCCGCAGAGATCGAGGCTTCGTTCCACGAGACACGAGCCGAGTGCGGAGATCCACTCTCAAAGTTATCTTGCTTGCCATGATCGCTACTTTCATCTCGCTTGTCTGGTGGAGTTTCTCGTAGGCCGGTTCTGGGCGAGAACACTCCCTTGCGCAGCGTCGAATATAGAAACGAGGCACTAGCCCAAAAAGAATACAAGGCGAAGCGCTTACACGCAGTCAGCGCCTCGTTTGGTCTCGGCCTGCGACGCTGCTTTGGGTTTCGGCATCCGTCTTTTTCAGCTGGGAGGCAATCTCTTCGACCTGGCCCTGGAGGAAAGGTTTATCTGGCTCGACCCCGTTGGGGATTAGCAAACCGATTCCGTCCCCGAAAAACGGCTACATTTTGGCCGGCTCCGGGAGCGGCTCGATCGGCGGCACCGGGTTCGGTGTAGGTGAAGGAGGCGTAGGCATCGGCGGAGATGGAGGCGGCTCGATGGGCGGAGGCCCCGGGCTGGGCGGCGCCGGTTGAGGGTCGCCGGGGGGGAAAGGAGCACCGGGAATTTGAGAAAGCATCGACATCCCAGTTATTCGGAATTCCCGGCGGAGGCGGACGTATCGATTTCCAACCGGGGATCGCCCAATCTAATCTGGCGCAACAGAGACCTGGCCGCTCAATCGTCCCTGCTTCGCAATTCGCGTTACAGCTCCCCTCCTTTCGGCCGTAGATATTAGATCGCCTGAAGTTAAGTTGGTTTACCGCGAGCACACCGAGAACGGCCACAAGTAACGACGCGACAATCAACGTCCCGATGATCTTCGTTTTGATATTCATGCCCGACGAGCTGCCAACCGCTTTCTAATCCAGTAAATGCCGCACTTTCCGGGCGAGAGTGGCCGGAGTATAGGGTTTGGGCAGGAACTCGACTCCCGTGTCCAGGACTCCATGATGCGAGATGGCATCATCGGTGTAACCGGAAGTGAAGAGGATTTTGAGATTGGGAAACGTCGCTTTCAACCACTCCGCCATCACCTTGCCGCCCATGAGCGGCATGATAACATCCGTAACCACTAAACGAATGGGCTGCCCCTTGTGCTCGCGCGCTACGTGCAACGCGTCTTTACCGTTGGAAGCGGAGAGCACCTCATACCCCAGGTTCTCCAGGACACTGCAAGCCAAGTGCCGCACGGAGGGCTCATCTTCCACAAACAGCAAGGTTTCCGCACCGCCGGGCAAAGGCCCGGGCTGCAGCGGTCTGGCCGTGACATCCAACGGCTGTGCGACTCGCGGAAAATAGATTTTGAACGTCGAGCCGCGTCCAAGCTCGCTGGAAACAGCGATATGCCCGCCGGACTGTTGAACAATAGTCTGGCAAGTTGCCAGACCCAGACCCGTCCCCTTGCCCGCCGGTTTGGTAGTGAAAAACGCCTCAAACAAGAGACCTTTAACTTCGTCGGTCATCCCGGTGCCGGTATCGCTGACACTGAGCATCACATGATCGCCCGGAGTCGCACCCTTGTGCGCGCGTGCGTAGCTTTCATCCAGTCTAACGTTGCTCGTTGCGATCGTAATCCTGCCTCCATTGGGCATGGCATCGCGAGCGTTGACGACCATATTCATCAGAACCTGGCCAATGTGTCCGGGGTCGGCCCTGATGTGCCCGAGCCTTTTTCCGGGAATTGTCTCCATTTCAATGTTGGCGTCGACGAGCCGCCCGAGCATTTTGTTCAAGTCATTGACCACGCCATTCAGGTCGAGTACCACAGGTTGCACGGTTTCTTTGCGGCCGAAGACGAGCAGTTGCCGCGTTAACCCGGCGGCCCGTTCTGAAGCATGACGAATCTCCTCGATGTACCTGCGCAATGGAGTGTCCTGAACAAGGTCAGAGGTAATCAAATCGCTGTAACCGATGATGACGGCCAGGATGTTATTGAAGTCATGTGCCACGCCACTGACCAGCTGCCCGATCACCTCCATTTTTTGCGCTTCGATGACGTGCGACTCCAACCTTCGGCGCTCGACCCGCTGTTCCACTTCTTGCATGGCCCGCGATACCGCCCGCGGCAGACGCGAGAGGTGTTCCTTCAAAATATAATCTGTCGCGCCGCTTTTGAGCGAATCAACCGCGAGTTCCTCGCCCGACTTCCCGGAAACGAGAATCACGGGCAGGTCCGGCCACCTCTCCCGCACCATGGCAACGGCAGATAACCCGTCAAAGTGCGGCAGGACGGAATCTGAAATGACGAGGTCAACCCCCCCTTGTTCGAGCGCGTAAATGAATTCCTCGCGGTCCTGTAAGCAGGTAATCTCACAACGAATGCCCGCGGCCTGCAGAGTGAGTCGAACGAGCTCAGCGTCGTTTAGATCATCCTCCAGATACAGAATGTGGAGGGATTTCGTCATTCAACTCCTTTTTACCGCAAAGTACGTTTGTGCCATTTCCACCTTTTATCTCGTCTCTCCAGCTCGCAAAAGGTGCCTCATTGACGTCTGCCCAAAAGACGCCGAGTTGTTGGACGGCGCTCATAAAATCGCCAAAATCCACCGGTTTGACGACATAGGCGTTAACGCCCTGCTGATAGAACTCAACCAAATCCGGGGTTTCCCGCGACGAAGTGAGCACCACGACAGGAACCATCCTAAGATGCTCGTCCGACTTGATGCTTTTCAAGACCTCCAGCCCGCTTACCTTCGGCATCTTGTTGTCGAGGAAGATAACGACGGGACTGCCTTCCGGGCGGGTTTTGAACTTCCCCTGGCGATAGAGATAATCCAGAGCCTCCGCGCCGTTGTGCACGACTTCGACTTTGTCTGCCAGATTCTGGTCCTCCAGCGCCGCCAACGTCAGTTCCACGTCGCGTGGATCATCTTCAACCAAAAGAATACTTTTGACGTTCATTGCTTCACTCCCCATTCCTGCCATCCTCTCGCTTAAGGAGTGAAAGTAGACCGCGCCCTGGAGAGAGCGCGTGCAGTCGCTCCGCAGCTTGGGATGGCAAATGGGTGATCATTGGGAAAGTCAAAGGATATTAACTGCCCATATTTTGCATTAATACCATATCTGGAAGTTATTTCTAGAGATGTTCATCAAGAAAATACCCGGCATTGCCAATTTCCCAACCATTCCTTTCTTGCCCGTGGCAAAAACCTGAAACATGATCTCCTGCATCATTGCCATGGCAACTCAACCGATGGAGAACGACGGTGGCTGCCTTGCAGTGAGGAAGCCGGCAAATCCAGCAGACCGGCTGGACAGTCGAACCTGAACCACCCCGCTGCAGTTTCAGCATTTCAAAACTAGAATGATTTATTCCGATGCGCTTACTATCAGTCCTGGTGATGGTGATGGCTGGTTTTTTTATCTCTGTGCAAGGTCCAGTCAACGCCCGTTTGCGCCTGGCCGTCGACTCACCAGTGCTTAGCGCCGCGATCTCCTTTCTCTCTGGAGGCGTCCTGCTCTTGTGCCTCATGGCCAGCGGCGCTTTGGGGGGCACTGGGGCCGGGCTGCGGGGGATGTTGTCTGCCCCGCCTTGGGCCTACCTCGGAGGCGCGCTCGGAGTCAGCTTCGTTCTCGGTTCCATCATCGCGATCCCTCAGGTCGGGGTCGTCGTTGTCATCTGCGCCGCGATTCTCGGTCAGATGCTGGGCTCCTACCTGGCGGACGCCTTCGGCTGGTTTGGCGTTGAAAGGGTGCCATTCAATCCGGTTCGCCTCGCCGGGCTCGCCCTTACGGTGGCTGGCGTGTTGCTGACGCAAAGAAAATAGCGCCGAAGCCCGCTCGGACGTTCGACGGTCGGCGGTCACTTGGCGTTGGCAATGAAGGCGAGACGCTTACCTGCATCGCGGTGTCAGCAGGGCGGCCGTACGGCTACCGTCACAATGTCGTGTTTGGTCCTGGGTTGCGATCTGGAGCGCCGAAGGCGAGAAACAGGGAGCCTGGGGTGCAGCCAGGCGAAGTCCCAGGGAAAGGTTAAGTTTATGGAATTCAGCTCTATTCCGGAGGGACTAGAACGAGGGTAGCCTGGCACGAAGTGCCTGGAAAAAAGAAAAAAGACGCGTCTAGTCCCGTAGGGACGGTTGATCAAGGTTTGCTCCAAATGTGTCATTCACCTTTCCTCGGTGGCATCCAAAGCAAAACGGAATTCATCCAAAGTGTACTGTCGCCGAATCAGACCTTCCGGGAATTGCAAAACTTCGGTTGGCAGCAGCGGTACGATGCATTCAGGGTGAGCGTTTCTCAGTTGCCGGAAGCGATCAGTTCCATCGACCGTCAGGTCGAACCTCATCGGACTCGAACTTCAAGAGGAGTATCTGGCGTTTCTAAAAAAGCCCACGACCCAAAGTTAGACGAAAAATATCTCCCGGGACTAGTGTACTGGTGAGCACGTCAACCGTCCCTCCGGTACGGGCCCACTTTTCTCTTGTTTCCAGGCACTTCGTGCCAGGCTACTTTCGTTT
>JAFAKL010000135.1 GCA_019235445.1 Verrucomicrobiota bacterium
GGGCCGGCAGGATTCAGCCCGGGATTTTGTAAATGTTTAGCTCGTCGCTGATCTCAAACTTTGCGGTTGCTCCCGGCGATGAGATGTTCGTGGAAGTCTGGAGGTCAGTTGGCTGTTTTTCAAGGCGCGACGGGACGAGCATATCTATCAATGAAAAGAACCTCGGACCGGATCACTCAGAGGCTGCCACAAACCTAAACAACCTTGCTGTATTGTTACAGCAGACGGGGTGAAGCTGATACCGCAATCTGTGCGCTTCGAACACCTTTGAGATAACCCGTTCGGGTGATTGCGCAAATGAAGCGTGAGAAGTATAAATCGCCATTGCCCGATTTCCTCTCCTTTATAATAATGCCGTTCTTTTCGGCGCCATCGTTCAGGTTTCAAGCAGTCCCATGGAGCAGTAGATGGCTGCGACGCGCGAAGAGTAACTTGCATATGTTTTATATCGCGTGTGAGTCCCTAAACAATGCATAAAACGCAACAGGAAGGGCGCCATGTTCACATCACTCTTTGCGCCAGAAGTTCAATCGATCTTGGACAACGCGGTATCGGCTGCCGGGCAGGCCGGAGGGCCGTTTCCGTCGCCCGCGGATTGGCGGGACCAGGTAATCTATTTTCTCATGGTGGACCGGTTCAACAATCCGGGTGAGCTGCCCAAACATCAGCCCTTCGACGATCCGAGTTACGATGAGTATCAGGGCGGCACGTTTTCCGGGGTCCAGCAACAGCTTGCCTACATCAAGAATCTGGGCGCCGGCGCCATCTGGCTCAGCCCGGTCCTGAAGAACCTTCGTTTTGACCCTGGCAGCTACCACGGCTATGGCATCCATGATTTTCTCCGGGCGGAGCCGCTCTTCGCAGCGGACGCGGCCACCGCCGACAACGAATTACGCGCGCTGGTGGACGCCGCACACGACGCTGGGCTTTACGTGATTTTTGACATTGTCCTCAACCATACAGGCGACGTCTTTGCCTACAATGGCAATTCCTCCGCGCCGTTTTCGAGCACGCTACTGCCGGTGGAATGGCGCGATGTCAACGGAGCCTTCCAGGCGGCGTGGTCCGATGTCGGCTCGATTCCGAATCCCCCCTTGGACGCCGTCGTCTGGCCGTCAGAGCTTCAGAAGAACCAATTTTTCCGCCGCCAGGGCACGCCTGATCCAAACGGCCCGGACACGGTAGGCGACTTTGATTCGTTGAAGCAAATGATGACGGCGGATCCCGCTCTGCAAGGGTTTTTGATCCGCGCGTATCAATATGTCATCGCCCGCTATGACATCGACGGTTTCAGGATTGATACGCTCCGGTATCTCCAGGGCAACCTGGCGCGGACCTTCGGCAATTCCGTACGCGAGTTCGCCTTGAGCATCGGCAAGAAGAACTTTTTTACATTTGGCGAGGTGTTGGACAGCAGTTCCGAGGCGGACATCGCCCGGTTCATCGGTCGCAACACGACCACCGGCAGCGATGCTAACAGCTTGGTGGGCGTGGACGCGGCATTGGATTACCCGATGTTCAATGTCCTGACGCCGACCGTCAAGGGATTCAGCGCTCCGGCCGCGGTGGTCGCCATGTATAATCTTCGCAAACAGATCGAGCAATTCATCCTCAGTTCGCATGGGGACGCCTCGCGTTTCTTCGTCACCTTCCTCGACAACCATGATATGAAGGCGCGCATTCGGTTCGAGCAACCTGGCAACGTGGATGAGTTTGACGACCAGGTCACCATGGGCCTGGCGTGTCTCTATTCATTGCCCGGCATTCCCTGCCTTTACTATGGCACCGAGCAGGGGCTGCACGGCAGCGGCAGCGACGCGGCGGTGCGCGAGGCGCTGTGGGGCCTCGCGCCCACCTTTCCCCAAAACACTTCCTTTTTTCTGGAAATACAGAAGGTCGTTGCGGTGCGCAACTCCGAACCGGCGCTCCGCTACGGGCGGTTCTATTTTCGCCCGATCTCCGGTGACAGCGTCAACTTTGGCGTTTCACCATTCCTGGCCGGAGTATTGGCGTGGTCGCGCATTCTGAATGATCAGGAAGTCTTGATCGTGGCCAACACAAACACCGCGCAAAGCCAGTCCCTGGATGTGATTGTGGAAATAACATTGAGCCAGCCTGGCGACACTCTTCACGTACTCTACAGCAACAAATCGGCGCCCAATGCCCCGGCTGAGGTCAGGACTCTCAACCAGGTCAAGGTCGCCGAAGTGGACGGAACGACGGGAACCGGCCCGATCAACGTGGTTCGCGTTACCCTGCAACCGATGGAGGCGCAAATCTTGCGAGTCTGAGTGCGGCGCCGTTCGCACGTTCCGCGCGGGCGCCAAGGTTGTAAAAAAAATTCGCGACGTACGGGTTGTTGATGAGATTGGCGAGCGCAAAACTACGCACTGGTGCTGCAGTCCAACTCAATAAAAGGGTTACATATCAGGTGAAGCTCTTTATAGAAGCTCGTCTCCGGTCGGCGGTTGGAAATAGTGATGTATCTATCCATTTCCGCTTTGGGAATTTCAAACGCGCCTTCAGGAGGTTTCGATTTCGTTCTTCCAAACGGCGATATAATTCAGAATACGGAACATTCCTATAATGCAGCTTGAAATCTGCCCCCAGCCCTTTCGCCCTGTGAGTGAAACCCTCTAAGCGCTAACTTAAGGAAAATCCTACCACGAAAGAGCGTAGCCTGTCCCGGAGGGACCAAACGAAAGTAGCCTGGCACGAAGTGCCTGGAAACAAATGAAAAGTGGACCCGTCCCGGAAGGACGGTTGATCTGCTCCCACTATCTTAACGCCATTCGGGGTAGTGGGTAACATTTGCCTTCGTTTTTTACGACGCCCGCGGAGAGGAGACAGAAAACTCGCTGGGCGGCCGGGTCTTCGGATTGGAATTGGCACAGCTGAAAAGTATCCCTGGCAGGAAACCCTCGATTGTTCAAATGGTTGCCCTTGACAACAGAGGCATTCCCTTTTAGTGAGCTTATCTGATCGTATAGCAGGGAACGCATATTTATTCAAAGCATTATTACTCACCTGCATACTTATACATCAAACTTAATTCTCACCCCCTGACAGAGTAATCTCTTTCACTGAGTTGAGAGAGGCGATTTTAAGGAAACCCATATGCAAGTCATTCTTGCCTTAGACGCCGGGACCACCAACGTGAAGGCGATTTTGGTTGATCGCGAGGCCAACGTGCTGGCCCGAAGTTCGGTACCCCTGACGATCGACTTTCCCAAAGGCGGATGGGTCGAACAGTCAGCCCAGGAAGTCTGGCACGCTGCGCGGCAAGCCCTGGAAGGCTGTTTAGCCCAGAGTGGAGGCCATCAGCTCGCCGCACTAGGGATTTCCAACCAAAGGGAAACCCTCGTGGCCTGGAATCGGGGGACGGGCGAGCCCGTGGGTCCGTGCATCGTCTGGCAGTGCCGCCGCAGCGCAGAAATCTGTCAGGCGCTTCGGCAAAAAGGCTTTGAGGAAACCATTCGAGCCAAAACCGGCCTGCAGGTCGACCCACTGTTTCCCGCGAGCAAGATTCAGTGGCTGCTGGAGAATCGTCCTGACGTTCGCAAGCTTGCGGAAGCGGGTGGTCTTTGCCTGGGCACCGTGGACGCTTGGCTCGTGTGGAACCTCACCGGCGGAAAGCGTTTTGTGACTGATTTCAGCAATGCTTCCCGAACGCAGCTGTTCAATTTGGCAAAGGGCGCTTGGGACCCCGAGCTGCTCACACTTTTTGGGGTGCCGTCGTCCGCCCTTCCCGAAGTAGTGGCGTCCAACGAACCGCTGGAGGACGCCACTTTCAGTGCGGGCAAAGTGATTCCGATCTGTGGAATTCTGGGCGATTCCCATGCGGCGTTGCTGGGTCACGGCGTGCTCGAGCGGGGCAAAGTGAAGGCCACGTACGGCACCGGCTCATCGCTGATGACTCTCTGCGAGAGCCCGGGGGGCGGCGAAAAAGGTATTTCCAGCACCATCGCATGGAAATTTGACCGAATTCAGTACGCCTACGAAGGCAACATCACCGTGACCGGCTCCGGACTGTCCTGGGCCTTGGCGCTTACTGGCTTCAAGGATTTAGAGGCAGCCGTTAAGCTCGCGACCGAACTGGAGGATAACGGCGGTGTCTATTTTGTGCCCGCCCTGGCCGGCTTGGGCGCGCCCCACTGGGACGAAAGGGCGCGCGGAGCGATCGTGGGTTTGTCATTTGGCGCGCGCAAGGAACACGTGGTGCGCGCCGCCCTGGAGGCGATCGCTTTTCAAGTAAAGGACGTGTTTGACGCGATGCAGCAGGCGGCCGGTGCACGGCTGGAAGCACTCCTGGCCGATGGCGGGGCCAGCAAAAACGACTGGCTGATGCAATTCCAAGCCGACGTGATTGACCGGCCGGTCTTGCGCAGCCAAACGGCAGAGCTCTCTGGGCTTGGGGCGGCATTTGCCGCCGGACTCGGCTGCGGGTTTTGGTCCTCGACCGAGGAAGTCACAAAGGTGGTGGCCTCGCACGACGAATTTAATCCTGGGCGTGAGGAGAGCGATCGAAAGCGGCTGGTGCGCCGTTGGAATGGCGCAGTGGTCTCGGTCAAGTCGTACGGGCTAATGCAGTTCGATTAGCCCCATCAGCAAAATGCTGACTGAACGCGACCTTCAACGGAAGTCCGTCCGATACCGCCAAGCCCTGTTGCAGCTTATGCGCGTTTTCGAAGGTAAGGCGAGACCCCTTACTTACCACTGCGCTGCACTTCTTGTCTTCAAGCGGCGCTAACCTACGAAACCCCGGGCTGAATCCTGGAGTTCCCTTCGGGGCAAAAGAACCGTCTCAAATCCTCTTAATTTAGAAGCGCCATTCCCTCTAAGCGCTAACTTAACTTAACTTAACTTAAGCAAAGTCCTGCAACGAAAGAGTGTAGCCTGTCCCGGAGGGACCAATCGAAAGTAGCCTGGCACGAAGTGCCTGGAAACAAGAGAAAAGTGGAACCCGTCTCGGAGGAACGGTTGATCTCCTCACTAGTTCCAGAGATATTTTTCGAGGAAAGCAGAATGACACATTTTTCCAATTATCAATCGTGTGACGAAGGGAGAGTGCCGGCTGGATAGCCTGAGTGAGCTGATGAAAGGCGAAGGAAAACGGGCTGCAGCCCCAGGATGCCCGGGTTTTAACCTAGGAAACATTGACAAAGTCCACAGGTGTTTATCACGCTGATGTCCCAGACTGCAAAAATGATCTAGTACACTGGCGGGAAATGCTCTCCCATGACGCTTCTGAGAAGTCTGAATCGATCACACATTTGGCACGCGAAGGTCATTTTGAAAGGATTTCAATTCCGAGCGCCGTCACTTGATCGCCTGACAAGTCTTTGGCTTCACAAACTTCGGCTGCTCGGCAAAGAGGAATTTGCTTTTTTATCGCAGGTGGGCGGCCTGGAATGACCATAGTTGATGTCGGCGCAAATCAAGGCATTTACACACTTTTTCTTTCCAGACTTGCTGCTCCCGCGAGAATTTTTGCCTTTGAACCCGAGCCCTTCGTCTACCAACAACTCTTAGAGGAAATTATACTGTTGCTCGAGTATTGGCCCTATGGCCTATGTCAATCTGGGTCGAGCGCCTCCCGACTGCTCGCCTTTCTTGAAGATAACGGATTTTGTCTGTGGCGGCTTTTCGCCGGCAAAGTGCAGAGGGAGAAAGCCGACTCCTTCATACAACGGCAACGAGGAAAATCTTATTGTAACATCGTCGCGGCGCGGAAATCACTCAACCTATGAATTCTTCGGGAGCCGAAGAGGGATTCAAGAGATGCGTTTGCGGTTTACGATCGAGTCAATGGCTACGGCAATGACCAAGACGCCGCCAAGCACGATTCCCTGCCATTCCGACGAAAATCTGGAAATAATCAACACATTCTTCATTAAGCCCATGAAGAACACCCCGATCATTGCTCCCCAAATCGTTCCGCGGCCGCCAGCCAGACTCGCTCCGCCCAGGATAACTGCAGTAATGGCCTGCAATTCTGCTCCGACGCCGACAGTAGACGTCGCAGTCGCAATGCGCGAAGCGTAAACGATACCGGCCAAACCGGCGAGCAATCCCATCAGCACAAAAGAAAAGATTTGAAGTCCCTCGACGTTCATTCCAGACAAATGCGCTGCCTTCGGATTGCTGCCCAGATAATAGAACTGGCGAAAGAATCTAGTATGCGCCATCGAGTAGTGAGCCAGGATTGCGAGAACAATCAGTACCCAGACCGGGCTCTGCAACCCAAGAAATTGCGCCTGTCCAAACCGGGAAAATGACTCCGGCAGAAAAGTGATCCCGGGCCTCCGATTAAGAGCGCGATTCCTTGGAAGATCCCCATTGTGCCCAGGGTTGTGATCAAGGCGTTTACTCTGACTTTCGCCACGATAAAGCCGTTGATAAATCCGCCGAGCGCCGCCATCAGCAGTCCAGTCGCGACCGCGAGCGGCACTGGCGTGTTCCACATCTTCATCAGAGCGCCGGTCACCACACCGATGGATGCCATAGATCCGATCATCATTCCAATCGCCAGAATCCCTTCGAAGGCCAGATTACGCAAGATTGCGGAAAAATTCCGGAAATTAGCGAACGAAGTGGGATAGAGGATCCAAAAGACAAAGATAATAAATATTGTTAAGGTAGCTAGTGCCAACTCCCGCGAAAAAACGGTACGAGCTAAGGTCCGCCGCGTGCGCCTGCCGCTTGCTTCAATGGCGCCGTTAATTGCCTGAATTAACGCGCTCGGATCCCAGCCAACGACCATCATACCGGAAGGTGGTGAATCTTCTATGCCGGTCAGGTACACAGATCAGAGTAAGTCTGCGACAACAATCAGCTTTAGCTAAGCCGGAAAATGATGTCGCTGCGTTGGAACTGAACGATAGATCTTCGGGAAACGGTTGGGTGCGCCAGACAGACGGGGTCCGACCCGTATGCTTGCGTAACGCTCGAGCGAATTCGTGTTGGGCGCTCATACCCGAGATGGTCGGCGATTTCTTTGATCGTCATCGGCCCGGGAATTGGACCTTTACGCGTTTGGCCAGCAAGCCGACGATGACGATGCGCCTTCCAGCGGCGACAAGGTCCACCGTCGATTCAATGACCTTCGTGTTGCCGGTCGCTTCGATTACAATAGGTGCACCCTCCTGGTGCGTTTGCTCGAGCACCTGCCCAAGCAGTTGCCTGTTCCATTTCTACATTGCTCGGGGGATCAAACAAATTTTAGTTTCATAGCCGCGAACGCCACCATCTGCAAAAGCAACCATCCGTGTTTCCACCGCTGGATGTTTGTATCGCCGTACGCGCGCTCCTGATAGCGGATTGGAATGTCGAGGATTCTTAAGTTGATTTTGCTTGCCCCGAACAGCAGATCGAAATCGCCGAAAGGATCAAACTCTCCGAAATAAGGGATCAGTTCCCAGCCGGTCAGGTGTAACAATCCGCTCACATCTTCTCGGGAAAGCCAGTTGCTTTCCGGTTGCCGGCTTCGCAGCCCAATCGAATCACCTAACCAGATGACCGGCCGCCATAATGAGCTATAATAATTGACGATCAGTCTCGTCTCCGGATGAGATACGCTCCGCAACCGCTCGAACATGCGTTGCACATCCGCGGCCAGATTAATTGTTTCGGAAACGATAATGTAATCGAAGGATTCTCCCTGCAGATCGAGATCTTCACCGGCTTGAACGAAAAATCTAGCAGATGGGTTTCTTTCCTCTGCCAGCCGAATCTGGCTCGCCGATAGATCTATGCCACATTTGCTGGCAACGTTTAGTCGGCATAAAAGATCTCCCGCCCCGCAGCCTACTTCCAGTACCGAAGCTGACACGGGGATCAACAGGTTATAGTAGGCAGCAAGAATGTCGCGATAGAATTGCGCCGCTTTGGTTAACTCGATGCCCTTTTCGTAGTGCATTCGAACCCTATCGATGTGTCCTCTGGCGTAATTCAGCAAGTGTTAATATATTCTTGATAATCTCAGCTCGACAAATCGAAATAGAGTTATTTTTGAGGTCTGGCTAGTGTACCGTCTCCTAAATGCCTTGGGCTTCGTTGCGTTCAAAATGGGCCGCCGGCAAGACGGTCCGAGCCGGACTGGCGGTAGGAGGGAGCATATCTGAATCGATACGTGACCGACGAGCAACGCAGCCGCCGGCCCCATTTTCATCGCGGCACCCGGGGCCGGTTGGCTGTTTTCCCGCGTCATTGCTCGACCCGTATGGCTCACCTGCGGGGCGCTTTAGCACCAGTCCGGCCGTGACGCGTTTATCCCGGAGGGATTAAAACGAGGGTAGCCTGGCACGAAGTGCCTGGAAATAAGAAAAAAGACGCCTTTAGTCCCGCAGGGACGGTTGATCAAGGTTGCCTCCAATGTGTCATTCTCCCTCCAAAGCGGAGAACGAAAACGGACGCGGACCAGGACGAGGGGGAAGCCCTCAACACCAAATCGTTCTCGTCCTCGTCGTCGTTTTCGATTTTTGACCGACCTCGTTTGCGATTTTGATCGGCGGTATGCAGTGCCTTGTTCCTCGGTCTCGGGGACATCGCAAAGCAAAACGGAATTCATCCTAAGTGCACTCGTGAGCAGATCAACCGTCCCTCCGGGACGGCTCCACTTTTCTCTTTTTTCCCAGGCACTTCGTGCCAGGCCGCGTTCGCAGACTACGGCGCGCCTCGACAGCCA
>JAFAKL010000162.1 GCA_019235445.1 Verrucomicrobiota bacterium
CGTCTGCAGCCCAAGTGCAAGCACCCCGATAGTGTCTTCGCAAAACTTGAAGCGTGCCGTCAGCAGTCCTAGCGGCAAGCCGGCGGCGATGCCGATGAGGTAGCCAGTCAAAAGGCGACGCATCGTGACAAGCGTTGCTTCCCAAAGCGTTCCGTCGGCGGCGGCACACTTAAGATATTCCCAAACGCTGATCGGATCAGGCAGCAACACGGGCGACCAGATTTTCGCCAGCACCAGGAGATGCCAAATCGCAACTAACACGATGAAAAACAGCGCTGACAAAATAAACCGTTTCATTCAGCGACCTCCTCTGTGACGTAGCCTTTAAGGGCACGCATGATTTCCGTCGAGTAGCTTGCAAGCTGAGTACTGTTGATGTCGCGCGGCCTTTCCAGATCGATCCTGAACTCTTCGCGAATCCGCCCCGGATTCGATGAAAACAAAATGACGCGATTCCCGAGACACGCAGCTTCACGAACATTGTGCGTAACGAAGAGGATCGTCTTTTTGCGCGCCGCCCAGATTTCCTGAATGTCTCCGTACAACTGCTCGCGCGTCAATGCGTCAAGGGAAGCGAATGGTTCGTCCATCAACAGGACACGCGGGTTAGGCGCAAGCGCACGGGCGAGTGCAACCCGCTGCTTCATTCCGCCTGAGAGCTGATGAATGTTCGCATGCATGAATCTCTCCAAGCCAACCAATTTCAAATAAAACTCGGCTACTTCACGCCGCTCCTTGCCGTTCAAGCCGGTCTTGAGTTTTAATCCAAACAAGACGTTACCCATCACATCGAGCCAGGGAAAAAGCGCCGGCTCCTGGAACATCACCATTCGGTCGCGGCCCGCCTCGGTGATTGGTTTGCCGTCGGCTAACACCTGCCCGCTGTCGGGTTTTTCCAGGCCCGCAATGATGTTGAGCAATGTCGATTTGCCACAACCACTCGGGCCGACGAGGCAGAGGAAGCCGCCCACATTCACTTGCAGCGAGACCTCGTCAAGCGCGTGCACTTCGCCGCGCCCTGTGAAAAAGCGCTTCGAAACCCGCTCCACAGCAAGTTTCGCCGGCACTACATTCTCCAGTTCTTCCCTGGTTGACATAAGAATTGAGAGACTGAATACGGCAGAGACACCTGCTATTTCGGGGACAGGACACTAGCTTCTTATGGCGTTTCGAAAAGCCGCGCGAGATCCGGCGCGGTTTTCATGAAGCCAGCTTTCTGCGAATTAGCGACAAACGCCTGCACCGACGCACGGGGAATTTCGCTCGTGAAAATAATTCGTTTCCAGGCATGTGCGATAAGCTCGGCGGACATGTCGCTGCGCGTCTCAGCCAGCAGTTCGGATTTAACGATTTTCTGTGCTTCCTCCGGATTCTTCAAAATCCAGTCAGTGAGTTCCTTATGCGCCTGCCAAAACTTTTTCGCGAGATCGCGTTTCTCATTAAGAAACTTCACGCTCGATACGAGTACCGTCGTCGCGGAATCGGGCTCCTCGACCAGCACCTTGCCGACAGCTTCGTTTTCAAGTCGCGATACCCATGGCTCCACCGTCCATGCGGCGTCGATTTTCTTCTGTTGAAAAAGCGAAAGTTGATCTGGGTTGTCGGTCGGCAGCACCTGCGCATCGCCGCCAAGCTGCGTAATCCTTAATCCACCTGACGTGAGCCACGCCCGGCACGCTATGTCCTGCGTGTTACCGAGCTGTGGCGTTGCGATTTTTTTCCCTTTAAAATCGGCGGGCACCTTCAAATTCTCATCCGGTTGAATCACCAGCGCCGCGCCGCCGTTTGCGGCGCCCGCGATGACGCGGATTTCCTCGGTCTGCGATTTCGCGTAAGCATTGAGCGCCGGACCGGGGCCGACGTAGGTCAACTCGATCGATTTAGCGAAAATCGCTTCCATCGCACTCGGACCCGCATTGAAAGTAAACCATTGAATTTCGACGTCCGGGCCTAACCGCGCCTCGAACCAACCCTTACCTTGACGCGAGAGGTAGTGCGCGACGAGCCCCTGCGCGTGGGTTACATTTGGAAAATGGCCGACGCGGATCACAGTCTTATCATTGGCGACTGACACGGCGACCGTGATCAATAGTAGAGCGAGCGAGTTGAGTATGGGCTTCATTTGTCTTTGAAAATATGGCATTGGAGCTACTCGGTGGCGAAACGGCCGGCCGGCGTGTGGGCGTTTGAAAAGCGTCATTAGCTTCGGCGCAATCTCCTGGTCGTGATAACCGAGTCGATACGCGGTCTCACTTCCAATACGCCGAAACGCTTCCCCAAGCCGGCCCATTTTTACCGCAACCCTCCGGCAAAGTACCTGTTATTTTGGAAACAGGAAACTAGATGTTGTCGGCCTGACTAACCAGGGCGCGGTAATGGTGCAATATTTGTTTTACGCTGAAAGCAATCGCCGAAATCTGATTGTCAACTGGCACGTGGCGAGGAGTGCGAATGAGAATGCTGAATGTTCCTGGCCGCGACTGATCGAGGCTGAACAAAGAGCACCGATTACTTTCCAGTCGGGGAAAGATTTGAATCGGCTCACTCGACAACGGGACGAGTCTCTGTGCAAGTTCGAGAGCCGGCCAGATGACTTCAGTCGCGATCACTCGGCTCGAAACCTGAATCTGGAAACCAGAGATCGGCTCATTCCCCTTGACAGCGATGACCCCGTCCAATTCGTTTTCGGTAAGTTCCTGCTCGAGCGAATGCCACATTTGTTGCGCAGGATCGGCATCGGCTAAATGGGATCGGAATTCCTGGTAAGCTGAAACTGACAGCTCTGTGTCCATAGATAATACCTCCTTTTGCAATCTCGTGCGCTACAATATGGGAAATAGACAATAACAGAAGAAAATATAATGTCTACTTTAATTATAGGGATTTGATGGTTCGCCAAGAGAATGTCAAGCGGTTCTAGGCAGTCTCATCGCCGGTAGGGGCGCTCCGCGAGCCCGGCGCAGCAAGTTCCCCCGAAGGGGGAAAACTGGCGACCTGTTCTCTCAACGCCCACGGGCAACTGTCGGAGGTAAATTCGAGCAGATGTTCCGGATACCGGGCCACTTGTACCCGGGATGGCCCTAAAAAATTAGATATATGACTATGGGGCACGACGTAGCCCGCTCCGTTCCGCCGCTGGTGGGCTTCACAGCCGAAGAATCCGAAAACTTGCAAGCCGCTTGAAAGTCCAATAATATGATGGTCTTTAAATCTTTACCCCAATTTAAAAGTTCGTTGAAGTCATCGCGCAGGCGCGGGCAGTGTTATCCTCTTGAGGCAAGGAAGTGCGCAGCGAATAAATCGAAATGTGATAAAACGAAAATGAGTGAATTTTCTTCGACTGCAGATCAAGTGGTACCAAATCGGGAACCAAGTTTGCGTGAGTTCTGGCTGAAAGAAGACTGGTTGGCGGTCTGGCTTGGGGTCGGATTGGTGATTGCCGCATATGCGGTGTTTGCGAGCGGGTCGAACATCTCCTGGTTCGCCGTCGCGCCGGCAAAATGGTCAACCTTCACGGAGTTCGGAGCTGGGTTTGCAACGAATTCCCTTCGGTACGTGACGCAATTCGTAACATTCCTGGTGATATTTACCATTGCCATCACCGCGCTTGGCCACAGCGCGAAAGCTTTCATTCCAGCTTTCCTCTTCATTTATCTTCTCTCTTTGGCCGTGTTTGCTGTGGGTTCCTGGGATCAGGCTCAGCGATACAATCTTGAACCACCTCTGGTCGCGTTGCTTGTCGGTCTTCTTATCTCCAACCTATTTGGTTTGCCACGGTGGCTGGACGCCGGATTCCGCGTCGAGTTTTACATCAAAACTGGAATCGTACTGCTAGGGGCAACCTTGCCTTTCACCCTGATCGTTTGGGCTGGACCGGTCGCACTTCTGCAAGCTTCAATAGTTTCCGTTGTCACGTTTCTCGTAATCTTTTTCGTCGGGCGCAAACTAGGTTTGGATCACCATTTGGCTGCCATATTGGGTGCTGGCGGCGCGGTCTGCGGCGTCTCGGCGGCTATCGCGATCGCGGGGGCCGTACGCGCAAAAAAGGAGTATCCACCAATTGCAATAACTCTTGTGGTGCTGTGGGCGATTATCATGATCTTCGTTCTGCCGCTTGTCTCCCGCGCGCTGCAATTGCCAGCCGGCGTAGCCGGAGCCTGGATCGGTACATCAGAATTCGCCGACGCCGCCGGTTTTGCCGCCGCTCAGTCGTATGGCGGACTGGCCGGCCCGGCAACAGGTATTTCCGGTACGGCGGATCAAGCGATCGCGTCCTATACATTAATCAAAGTCGTAGGTCGCGACGTGTGGATTGGAATTTGGGCATTTCTGCTGGCGACTATTTCGGTGACGCGATGGGAAAGGCCCGAGACTGATCGAAAGGTGGACGCGGGTCAGATTTGGTGGCGTTTTCCCAAGTTTGTGATTGGTTTTCTTCTCGCGTCAATCTTTGTGACCTCACTCGTCGGAAAGTATTCTTATGCGGACTTTAGCAGGATTGTAAAACCTGGTTTTATCGCTCCAATCACGGCGTTGCGTACCTGGGTGTTTACGTTCAGTTTTCTGAGTATCGGTTTAACCGCGCGATTGCGTGAATTTGCGCCTGCGGGCGGCAGGCCATTCTTGGCTTTTACGGCCGGTGTGGCGGTAAATGTCATCCTCGGTTTTGTACTCTCTGTCCTTATATTTGGCCACTATTGGGCCGCAGTTAGACATTGAAAGCAGACAAAACGATTGAATCAAACGGGCAACGATCGGCGGATCTCCAGACAGTTCCGACTTTCGGACGATGCGTCGATTGTGCCTGGTTCAAAAATGATCCGGCTTCGATCGAAGACGCCTTCAAGGGGTTGTCGGTATTGAGCTCGGGATATGGGTCTGTTGGAGCGTATGACGGAGTGTGTGACCGGTACGGCATTTATCTCTCGTTCCGAGACGGCTGCTGTAGGTTCAAACACCGGTGAGACAAATGAGATAGACCGGCTGGGCATCAGTCGCGTAATCCGGCAATGCATGTTCCTAGCCGGCGATCGCACCAATCCCGAAGAGGGGGACCCGGCCGATTGACATGCTATACTGTCTTAGTAGAGTATCTGCGCGCGCGAATGAACGAACAAGTAATCATCATCACCAAAGGGTCGACCGATACCAGAAACCTGGTTCAAGGGCTAAAAAGCATCGGAATCCGGGCGCGTCTGTTTACCGACGGACGTGCGGCGCTCGACATGGTCGAAGATCAGCGTCCTGCTGTGATCGTTATTGATAGTCAGTTCCCGGACCGATCCGGGCTTGATCTGTGCCGGATCGTCAAAACCGATAGACGTACCCGATCAGTCTTTGTGCTGCTCCTGTTGGATAAGCCGACTTATCAACGCGAGGCGTTTGAGCTGGGCGCTGCCGATTGTGTGTTGAGACCGGTCAACGTCCAACAACTTGTCCTGCAGGTGCGCAACCTCCTATCCTCCGTAAGTGAGTCCGCTAAAGCGGAGGAACTCAAGGTTGGTGATCTCCTGCTAGACCGGGCCCGTCACGAAGTAAGAGCCGCGAACAACGTGATTCAGTGCACACCGAAAGAGTTCGTGTTGCTGAGTGTTCTCATGGAGCGGTCCGGCAGGGTTCAAACCAGAGAACAGCTTTTGAATGATCTTTGGGAATGCGACGCAGAAATAGGCCAAAGAGCGATCGATCGTCACATCTGTTTTTTGCGAGCCAAACTCGGGCCCCTCCACCGGTATATTGAAACGGTGCCAAGTGCCGGGTATCGGTTGGTCGCCGCGTGACGCGGCCCAAAAGGGATATTTTCACCACAATTGGTGGTAGCGCCTGCGCGATTCGTTGGGTGCTCAGACTAACGAAGTGGCAGACTAAGCGGGGTACTGGGCGGACTGGTGTAATCTTCGCACTAACCGTCAATAGAGTACGGATGCAGGCAGAAAGGCGATGCGCCTGGAGAACCGCCTTCGTAGAAAATAAACATCGCTGCGTAAAAAAATTGAGCGTCCGCTGGGTTTATTTGGAAAAATCCTTGCACGAAATCCTCATGTCCTGTAATACCCTATCAATTCGGTATAGAAGCAAATGATCTTCAACCCCACACTGGGAGAGAGGCGGAAATGATCTTTTTTTTGGGCGAGACTCCTGACGGATGGGGCGTTCCCGGTATTCACGGGATGCTTGCCGAGGACGAACTAGATGGCTATGTCCAGGGCGCAGTCTATCTGATCCGAGGTCACGGTGAGAATTTGCTGGTCGATACTGGCAACTGGACTCTTCCCGAATTTAATAACGGCATGGGTGAGTTCCTCATAAAATTGCTCGATAAGGAGAAGAACAGGCTCAAGTACATTTTCCTGACGCATTTCCACTATGACCACACTGGCAATGCAGCGCTGCTAAAGAAGCGTTACGGAGCCCAGGTTTTGTGTCATCCAGCCGACCGACCCATTATCGAAGACCCGCTGATCGTCACACGGCAGGAAAACGTCACGCGCTTCGGATTGACCCCGGAACAATTACTTGAGGATTTTAATCTCGCGCCGGGTGAGAGTCTGGGCCTTTCGGACCCCAGCGTCATCGGGAAGTACTGGAACTTCCCGGTTGAAGTAGACTCAACGGTTGAACAACACGATATTTTGGGGGTAGGGGGGTTAAAGCTTGAAGTAGTCCATCTCCCTGGACATGCTCCTGGTCAGATCGGCCTCTGGAATCCGAAGACGCGGACGCTTTACTCTGCCGATCTCCTTCACTATCCGACCCCACTCGGCCCGTATCCGATCGGCGATGCAAAAGCACACTCGCAATCGATCCAGCGATGTCTCGACTTAGCCCCAGATCTTCTTTTGGAAGGGCATGGTCTGTCGGCTTATTCGACCGCGAGCTCTCGGCGTCGCCTTCTGCACATGCAGACTCAGCAACGCGGCACACGCGAACGTATCCTCCTCATACTGCAGCGGTTCCGCCAGCCGGCGACGATCACTGAGATTCTGCCCGAGGTTCTGCCAATCAAAACAGACCTCGATTATCCGGTGTCGGCCGGGATCGGCGAGAGCCGCGCTTACGCCAAGGCTTGCATCCAGTGTCATCTCGTCTGGCTAATCGAGGACGGCCTCGTCCAGCGCGTCAAGGAAGACGGAAAAATCTCTTTCATTGCCAAATGGTAAGCCGCATACGCCTCTGCGCCATTCACCAG
>JAFAKL010000415.1 GCA_019235445.1 Verrucomicrobiota bacterium
GATGGCCCTACAATCAATGGCTGACCTGCGCGACCAGCAAGCCTTAGCGCTTTCTTATTTTGACTGTTTCCTGATCTTTGCCGCGACCAGTGTCATTCTCGCCTTTCTAGTGCTCCTGATGAAGCGCTCCGTGGCCGAGAAAGGCGCCCACATGGCCGCCGAGTGAGAGTTCGGATCAGGAGTCACTACTCAGGAGTCAGGAGTCAGAATTCAGGAGTTGCAGGACGAGAGTCGATAAGCGGATTGCGAGCCACGTATCCCCGTGCGGAAATGAATTCCACTCGACTAAATAGGTGATCCCCCTCCTGACTCCTGACTCCTGAATTCTGACCTCTAATTAATCTGAATTTCCTCTAGACGGTTAGAGCTTCTTGCGCGCTCGCCGCGGCGTAATCCCGGTTCAGGCGCGCAATAAAGGTGGCGCTTATTTCGGCGGGGCAGATAGCTTCGCATTCATAGTAGTTTCTACAGTTCCCGAAACCCAGCTCATCCATTTCTCGAACCATATGAATGGCGCGGGTCTCCCGCTCCGCTTGACCTTGCGGCAAGAGACCGAGATGCGAGACTTTGGCGGCCACGAATAACATGGCGGAAGAGTTTGGGCAGGCAGCCACGCAGGCGCCGCATCCGATGCAGGCGGCGGCTTCCATGGCCAGATCCGCATTATGCTTGGGCACCGGCAAGGAGTTCGCTTCAGGGGCGGAACCGGTTCGCACCACAATGTAGCCGCCCGCTTGAATGATCCGATCAAAAGCGCTGCGGTCGACCACCAGGTCTTTTATTGGAGAAAAGGCAGCGGCGCGGAACGGTTCGATCCAGATCGTGTCCCCGTCCGTAAATCGTCGCATATAAACCTGGCAGGTGGTTCCCTTGCCAGGCCCGTGCGGGATCCCGTTGATGACCAGGGAGCACATCCCACAGATGCCTTCGCGGCAGTCCGAATCGAACTCAATCGGATCCTCGCTATTCCCGGTAAGGGATTCATTGACGATATCGAGCATCTCCAGAAATGACGCCTCGGAAGGAATATCTTTTGCGTCATAATCTTTGAAAGAGCCGGGTGACACCGCATTTTTTTGCCGCCAGACCTTGAGCTTGAAATTCATTTGTAGCTTCGTTGGGAAAGTTTCACGTACTCGAAGGTTAGCGGCTCCATGACCAGGTTCGCCGGAGTATTCGGGCCGGTATACTCCCACGCGGACACATAGCAATAATGCTCGTCGTCTCGCAGCGCCTCGCCTTCCTTGGTCTGCGATTCAAGCCGGAAATGGCAGCCACAGGACTCTTTCCGGTCCAGGGCGTCCAAACACATCAATTCGGCGAATTCTAAAAAATCCGCCACGCGACCGGCGTGTTCGAGCGCCTGATTAAACTCTGCGCCGTCTCCGAGGACGTTCACATTCTGCCAAAACTCCTCGCGCAGGGCCGGAATTTTTTGAAGTGCGTCTTTCAGCCCCTGAGCGTCGCGAGCCATTCCACATTTATCCCATACCAGCAGCCCAAGCTCCCGGTGAAACGTGGTAACGCTTTTCTTCCCTTTAATCGAGAGAAGTCGATTGATGCGGAGACGTACTTCGCTTTCGGCCGCCTTGAACTCCGGGCGGTTCGCCGAAACCTTCTTGCCCAACTGAGTCGCCAGATAGTTTGCAATCGTGCTGGGTATAACGAAGTACCCGTCGGAGAGGCCCTGCATCAGGGCGCTGGCTCCCAACCGGTTCGCTCCGTGATCGGAGAAATTGGCTTCTCCCAGGACGTGCAGACCCGGGATAGTACTCATCAAGTTGTAATCAACCCACAGACCGCCCATCGTGTAGTGAACCGCCGGATAGATTCGCATCGGAGTTTTGTAGGCGTCTTCGTTTGTGATGTTCTGATACATCTCGAACAGATTGCCGTACCGTTCCCGAATCGTGTCTTCTCCGTGGCGCTTGATCGCGTCGGAAAAATCAAGATAGACTCCTAGTCCGCTCGGGCCAACGCCGCGACCTTCGTCACAAACCTCCTTCGCGTTGCGCGACGCGATATCGCGTGGAACGAGATTTCCAAAGCTCGGATATTTTCGTTCCAGGTAGTAGTCTCGTTCGCTCTCAGGGATCTGGCCGGGAGGCCGCGGATCCTTCTTTTTATCAGGCACCCAGACGCGCCCGTCGTTCCGCAAGGATTCCGACATCAGTGTGAGCTTGGCCTGATAAGGGCCACTGACGGGAATGCAGGTTGGATGGATCTGCGTGAAACAGGGATTCGCAAAGAGAGCGCCCCGCTTGTGCGCTCGCCAGGTTGCCGTCACATTGCAACCTTTCGCATTGGTCGAAAGGTAAAACACGTTCCCGTAACCGCCGGTGGCAAGAACTACCGTATCGGCTGCGTGAGTGCTGATCTCGCCGGTGACCAGGTTTCGGACCACGATCCCTTTGGCGTGCCCGTCGACCAAAACCAGATCAAGCATTTCCGTCCGGGGATACATTTTCACCGTGCCTTCAGCGACCTCGTGTTCAAGTGCTTGGTACGCTCCGAGCAGCAGCTGCTGACCGGTTTGGCCTCGGGCATAGAAAGTTCGCGAAACCTGGACCCCGCCGAAGGAACGATTTGCCAGCAAACCGCCGTACTCGCGGGCGAAGGGAACTCCCTGAGCCACGCACTGGTCGATTATATTAAGGCTTATCTCGGCCAGGCGATGAACATTCGCTTCGCGTGAACGAAAGTCGCCCCCTTTGATTGTGTCGTAGAACAGGCGGAAAACGCTATCGCCGTCATTCTGGTAATTTTTTGCAGCGTTGATACCGCCTTGTGCCGCGATACTGTGCGCTCGCCGCGCGGAATCCTGGAAGCAAAAGCATTTGACGTTGTATCCCAGTTCGCCAAGCGTCGCGGCCGCAGAGGCGCCGGCGAGCCCGCTTCCGACGATGATAATATCGAATTTGGGCCGGTTGTTCGGAGCCACCAACTTCGATTCCCCGCGATGTTTAGACCACTTTCTTTCCAGCGGCCCCGAGGGAACCTTCGAATCCAGTGTCATCGACATAAGGCTAGCTATTTAATGATCCCAAGAAGGATGGTCACGGGAATCGAAACGTAGCCAGCAAAAACCACCCAGGCCAGTGTTTGTCCGCCGCTGGCAACGAAATTTGCTGTTTTCCGGTTGTTGATCCCCAGCGTCTGAACCACGCTCGCCAGCCCGTGGCTGAGATGATTGGTCAGAAGGAAAAGCCCAACGATATAGAAAAGGGAAATCAGCGGGTGCCTGAACCCGAGGATCAGCATCCGGTAGACGTCGTGGCGCCCCAGGGAATCGCGCAGTTGGTGATACCTGGGATCAGTGACTTCAAACGTAAATTGGAGAAGATGGTAAACCACGAAACAAAATACGATCACCCCGCTGACGAGCATCGTTCGCGCTGCCGTCGATGATCGCTGGTACCCGGGAACGGCGTACTTTTGCGGTTTCGCAAGGCGGTTCTCATGCGCAAGCTGAATCGTTGCCACAATGTGTATTACGAATGCCGCGAGCAGAAAGATTCGCACCACCCAGAGGATCGGTCCGAGATCATGGAGGAGTTTAGCATAGGCGTTGATTCTGTCCGGCCCAATAAATATCTGCAGGTTCCCCGCCAGATGTCCCAGAACATAAAGGATGAGAATGAGCGCCGTGACGGCAACGACATATTTCTTCCCAATGGACGATTGGTAAAAGGCAATAAATGGATTTTTCGAGAACACCCGGACTGGCGCCGTGGAAGGGCTGGCTACCGACATGATGAACGAGATTATGAGAATCTCTGTCGGAGTCAACTTCGTCGTTCAGCGTTCGCCGTGCCGTACGCCGTTCGCCGGCGCAGTCAGGAAGGGCGCGGTCCATGAAGAAGCAAGGCGAGACGCCTTGCAGCGCAAAGCGGGGACGCTTTGCCTACGTAAGCCAAGCGTCCTGCTGCGCGTCTTCTACCCTATCTACGCCGAACGGCGACCGGCGGACATCAAACGCCGAAGGCCCTTGCAGTTTCCGAACCGATTGCTAATAATCCCCCCCACTTATGATGAAACGTGTGTTTCTGCTTTTTATCGGCGTCATTCTTGCCTTTGCCGGCTCTGCGTTCTCCCAGGACACAATCAAGATTGGCGAGTTTGGTTCCTTGACGGGAGAGAACGCCAGTTTCGGTATCTCTCAGAACAACGGTGTACAAATGGCCGTAGAAGAGATCAACGCCGCTGGAGGTGTGCTCGGAAAAAAGATTGACCTGATTTCTGAAGACAATCAGACGAAACAAGGCGAAACCACGACCATCGCGCGAAAGCTGATTTCGCAGGATCACGTGGCCGCCGTCATCGGGGAAGTCGCCTCTTCGAAAAGCTTGGAGGCTGCGCCAATTAGTCAGGCTTCCAAAATTCCTCAGATAGCTACCGCCGCCACCAATCCTAAAGTGACCCAGACCGGCAACTACATTTTCCGAGTTTGTTTTACAGACGATTTTCAAGCGGTGGTGATTGCCCGGTTCGTCCTTGAAAAGTTGCATCTGAAAAAGGTGGCGTTCATGACGGACGTCAAGCAAGACTACAGCGTGGGTCTGACCAACATCGCAAAAGATTACCTTGCCAAGCAGGGTGCAACAATCGTCAAGGAGCAGAGCTACAGTTCCGGCGACAAGGATTTTCGGGCACAGCTGACAGACATTAAATCGGCCGATCCGGACGTGATCATTATTACTGGCTACTACCCGGAGGTATCTTTGATCGCGAAGCAGGCCCGGCAATTTGGCATCAAAGCGAAGCTTGTCGGCGGCGACGGATGGGATGGAAGTTCGTTAATCTCGGTAGGCGGCAAAGCCATCGAGGGCGCCTATTTCTCAAACCATTTCTCGGTCGAAGACAAGTCTCCGCTGGTCCAGGATTTCGTTAAAAAATACAAGAAAAAATACAATACCGTCCCGGACGCGTTTGCCGCTCTGGGCTATGACGCCATGAAGCTGCTGGCCGATGCAATTTCCCGGGCCGGCTCGACAGACCCGGAGAAAATTCGGGCGGCGATCCAGGACACCAAGAATTTCCCCGGAGTTTCGGGCAAAATCACCATCGGCCCGGATCGGAACGCCCAAAAGTCTGCAGTCATCATTACGATCAAAGACGCAGCTTACAAATACGCCGAAACCATCGAGCCCCAGAGCTGACAAGCAATCTCAGTGCTGATGGGAACGCCACGGGGATGAAGTCTTTGTCCAGAATTTTTTCTCCAACGTTGGCGTTCCGGTGTTTCGACCTGACGGTGAGGCTTCTCAGTTGTTCTTTTTTCGTTCTGCAACTGGCACTGGCTGCTGGATCTGGTGCCGAAGGTACGATCAAGATCGGTGAAGTGGATCCGTTGACAGGTGGGGTGTCGCAGTTCGGAATCGGGTGCCATCAGGGGTACGTTTTAGCCTTCGAGCAGATCAACGAGGCGGGCGGGATTTCAGGTCAAAAGATCCAGCTCGTGAGTGAAGACGACCAGTCCAAACCGGGGCAGAGCGCAACCGCGGTGCGGAAACTGATCACGCAGGATAAAGTCGTCGCAATACTGGGAGATGCCACCTCTTCGGCAACCCTCGAATCAGCGCCGATCGCGCAGAACGACAAGATTCCGATGGTCACTCCCACTGCGACCAACCCGCGGATTACAGAGGTGGGAGATTTCATTTTTCGGGTTTGCTTCCTGGACGAATTTCAGGGTCGGGGGCTGGCCAGGTTTGCCAGGGAGAAGCTGCAGGCCAAGAAAATCTTTACCCTCACCGACGTGAAACAGGATTACAGCGTCGACCTGTTGAAATTCTTCAAGGACGAGTTCACCCGCCTGGGCGGCGCGATCGTCGGTGAACAGAGTTACTCAACCGGAGACACAGATTTCCGGGCGCAACTGACACCAATCCGGGCTGCTAAATCCGATGCAATTTATGTGCCTGGCTATTACCAGGAAGTGGCGTTGATCGTCAAGCAGGGCCGGCAGATCGGTCTAACGATGCCGTTTATCGGCTGTGACGGCTGGGCAGATCAGGCACTGCTCAACATCGGCGGGAAAGCCATGGGCGGCTGCTTTTTCACTACCCATTTCTCTCCCGACGATCAAACACCCGTGGTCAAGAGTTTCGTCACAGAGTATCAGGAAAAATACGGCGCTTTGCCCGATACCTTTTCTGCCCTCGGCTATGACGCTGCTCGGGTGCTGGCGGAGGCGATCCGGCGGGCTGGATCCTCCAACTCCCAAGCGGTGCGAGATGCATTGTCTAAAACTGCAGGATTTCCAGGTGTCACCGGGCAGATCTCGTTCGATGCCAATAGAAACGCTTCCAAGCCCGGCCTCATCGTCACGGTGAAAAACGGCAAGTTCGAGGTCGCAGAAAAAATCGGACCCTCCTCCGAAAGGTAACGGAAGTTTACCTTTCGCTGGAGTTTGGACATTTGCCAACGTTTTTATCTCGGCGCCCGCCAACCAACCCTCCCTAGAGCTGCGCCCCAGAAGCGTGAACTTATCGCAGCGGCAGGGAGGCGCGTGACGCATTTATCCCGGAGGGATTAAAACGAGGGTAGCCTGGCACGAAGTGTCAGGAAAAAAGAAAAAAGGCGCGTCTAGTCCCGTAGGGACGGTTGAGCAAGGTTTCATCATAGTGTGTCATTCTCCTTCCTCGAAAAATATCCCTGGGACTAGTGAGCACATCAACCGTCCCTCCGGGACGGGTTTCACTTTTCTCTTATTTCCAGGCACTTCGTGCCTGGCTACTTTCGTTTGGTCCCTCCGGGACAGGCTGCGCTCTTTCGTTGTTAGGATTTCCTCAAGTTAGGTCAGCGCTTAGGGGGCACTCCGGTTCAGGGTCAGTGCCGCTCCGGGGGTACCTAGGCCTGAAAATCGTCTTCGAAATGTCCAAACTGCAGCCTTTCGGCGTTCGGCGTTCGTTCACCGGGGGTGCATAGTGTGCCGGGTTCCCAGAGGCAAAGCGGGGACGCTTTGCCTACCCCGCCGTGTCGTAGGCAAAGCGTCCCCGCTTTGCTTCTTTGAGCCGACAAACCGAGACGGTTCCCCGGTCAATGGTGAAGGCACCACCGCGAATGCCACCGTTGAACGTTGAACGCTGAACGTCTAGCCTGTAAGGCTGGAATATGTTCTTCTTTTACTTGGCGCTCTTCCTCATATGTTTACCCGTTCACGCGGAGGAGACGGTCAAAATCGGGGAAGTGAACCCGATGTCCGGAGCGATTGGCCGCTATGGCACGACATGTCACCAGGGGATTGGGTTGGCAATTGATCAGGCTAACTCGAGCGGAGGTGTGCTCGGCAAAAAAATCGCGTTGCTAACTGAAGACAATCAATCGCAGCCAGGCCAGACTTCCACGATTGTACGGAAATTTGTCACCCAGGATAAGGTGGTCGCGATCATTGGCGATCTGACCTCTTCGGCAACCCTTGAAGGCGGTCCAATCGCGCAAGCAGCGAAAATCCCGATGGTCACACCGCTGGCGACAAACCCGAAAGTGACGCAAATTGGTAACTACATTTTCCGGATCTGCTTCATCGATGAGTTCCAAGGCAGGGTCATGGCACGGTTTGCACTGGAAAACCTGAGAGCAAAAAGGGCCGCCATTTTAACAGACACTAAACAGGATTACAGCATTGGACTGAGCGGATTCTTCAAAGCGACTTTTGTGCAAGGGGAAGGGGAGGTCGTGCGCGAACAGAGTTACTCCAGCGGCGACACTGATTTCCGCGCGCAATTGACTTCCATGAAAGCGGCCGGGCCAGAGATCGTTTTTGTGCCCGGTTATTATCCGGAAGTCGGGATCATCCTTAAACAGGCAAGACAACTAGGTCTTACCGTGCCGTTTCTCGGGTGTGAAGCATGGGACAGTCCCACCCTGATCCAAGTCGCCGGGAAAGCCGCGGATGGCTGCTATTTTTCAAACCAGTTTTCGGCCGATGACCCTAGCGCCGTCGTGCGGGAGTTTCGTAAAATTTACCAGGAACGGTTTGGAAGTTTGCCGGATAACTTTGCTGCACTGGGTTATGACGCAGTCAATGTACTGCTGGACGCGATCAAACGCGCAAATTCGACCGATTCGGGAGCGATCCGCGATGCGCTGGCTCGCACCAAAGACTTTCCGGGAGTGTCCGGCCATATCACAATCGACGCTCAACGGAACGCTTCGAAGCCCGCGGTGATACTGGCGGTAAAGGATCAGAAAGTGCAATACTTCGAGAAAATAAATCCGGATTGATCATTGGCAGGAGGTAAAAAGGATCCAAAAGAATGGCGAAACCCATCTGGATGCGGGTGTGTCTTGGAGTATTGATCCTCCTTTCTCTGGCCCCTCATGACGCTCACGCCGAGATCAAAATTGGCGCTGTGACCTGCCTGACGGGGGCGCTATCGACCTTCGGCGTCTCGAGCATTGAAGGTGCGAAGATGGCGGTAGAGGAGATCAACGCGGGTGGCGCAACCCTCGGTCAGTCGATCCAATTGATCGTGGAAGACAATGGATCCAAGGCCGGCGAAACGGCGACTATCGTCCGGAAATTCATTTCACAAGACAAGGTGGCCGCGATTCTGGGCGATCTGACTTCCTCCGCCACCATGGAAGGCGCCCCGTTAGCTCAAGCGGCAAAGATCCCTCTCTTGACTCCTTCCGCCACGAATGTGGCGATTACCAGGATTGGTGATTACATTTTTCGGAGCTGTTTTGTTGATCCGTTCACCGGAAAAATCATGGCGAAATTTGCCTTGGATCATCTCAAAGCGCACCAAGCGATTGTGATGACCGACGTCAAACAGGATTACAGTGTCGGCCTCACAGAGGCGATCGTGCACTATTTCGACCAGAATGGGGCCAGGGTTTCGAACACGTTTTCGTATAGCAGCGGCGACACCGATTTCCGCACCCAGTTGACGGGAGTTCGGACCGCGCACCCGGATATCGTTTTCCTGCCCGGTTATTACACCGAGGCGGCGCTGATTCTTCTGCAGGCAAGGCAACTTGGGATCAAGTGCCCCTTTGTCGGTGGCGAAGGTTGGGACAGCCCGACGCTGGTCCAGGTGGCCGGCAAAGCCGCGGATGGCAATTACTATACTGATCATTTCTCGGCCACTGATCCTGACCCCAGAGTGCAAAAATTCGTGCAAATTTATCGCGCAAAATATTCAACCATCCCGGACGCGCTGGCTGCTCTCTGGTACGATGGAGCGCGCCTCCTTGCCCTGGCCGTGCAGCGCGCAGGATCAACGGATGGGTCAAAGATACGCGATGCTCTGGCCGCTACGCGCGACTTCGATGGGGTGACTGGACGCATCTCGATCGACGAAAACCGCAACGCTGCAAAACCCGGAGTTATTTTAAAGATCGAGAACGGCCAGCCTGAAATGGTACAACGAGTCATCCCTTGAGATCTGCGAAATGGACAAGCTGATAGAGGTGCTGCAACAACTCGTGAATGGCGTTTCGCTCGGATCGATTTACGCACTGATAGCGTTAGGGTACACCATGGTGTACGGGGTTCTGCGATTTATAAACTTCGCGCACGGCGATATTTATATGCTGGGCGCGTACTCCGGGTTCCTGTTGGCGCCCCTGTTTGCGCACACCTTCAAGTTTGGCGAATTCGATACCTTCACTCCTGAGAATACGTTGTTCATCCTTTCCGGAGCAGGACTGATCATGGTGCTTTCGATGATGATCTGTGCGACGATTGGCGTCCTGATAGAACGGATCGCCTATCGGCCTTTAAGGGAGCGGCCGAGGCTAAATGTGTTGATCACGGCGATCGGAGTCTCCCTTTTCCTGCAGAACATGACTCAATACCGGCTGGGAGCAGATCCGAAAGCGTTCCCCCAGTTAATTCCAGTGTATGTGATCGAAGGACTAGGAAACCTGACTATATTAACTTCGCAGCTGGCTATTATTGTTGCCACCATCATTCTTCTGATCATTTTGCGATTTGTCGTCATGAAAACGAAAATCGGTCTGGCGATGCGTGCCTTGTCGTTCAATCCGACCGCCTGTTCGATCATGGGCGTCAATAACGATGTAGTGATCTCTTTCACCTTTGCCCTTGGTTCGGCCCTGGCGGCAGCAGCGGGGATCCTGGTCTCCATGGATTCACCATCGATTAATCCTTTGATGGGGAATCTGCCGGGGATCAAAGCATTCGTGGCGGCTGTTCTGGGCGGGATTGGCAACATATCGGGAGCAGCTCTCGGCGGGTTAATCATCGGGATCCTCGAAACCTTTGTCGTCGCTATCGGGTTTCCTCAATGGCGGGATGGTATCGCTTTTGCCGTCTTGATCGTCATCCTTTTGTTTAAACCAACCGGCATTCTGGGAAGAGTCGAGCGGGAAAAAGTATGAGCCGGAGCCTTCTGAACCTGGTGTTTGCGCTGGTCCTTTGCGCGTCCATCTCGTTTTTCGGCGAAAATTTCATCGCCTCCAACTTTGCCTATTACTACGACATCCTGATTTCCATCGGCGTCAACATCATCCTGGCCACCAGCCTGAATCTGGTGAATGGCTACACCGGACAGTTTTCTCTTGGCCACGCCGGCTTCATGGCCGTCGGTGCCTATGCTTCGGCGAGTTGGTCTAATCATCTCGATCCAATCATCTTCGGGATTGTTAATGGGTCCGGGAACCCTGTTGCAACCAACGCCGCGATGTTTGTTTCGATGCTTTTCGCCGGAGCCATGGCGGCAATCGCAGGATTCGCCGTCGGTGTCCCTTCGCTGCGGCTGAAGGGCGATTACCTCGCGATTGTGACGCTCGGATTCGGCGAAATTATCCGGGTCGCGATTCTCAACCTGGATTTTCTCGGCGCTTCCCGGGGTCTCAGCGTGCCCGGAACCTACACCAACCTCTTTTGGACCTACGGCTCGGTGGTCCTCTGCATCTACGTCGTTCTCAGTCTTGTCCATTCGACGTATGGGCGCGGTTTTCTCACCGTACGCGACGACGAGGTTGCTGCCGAAGCGATGGGTATCAATACAACAAAATACAAAGTTGCGGCCTTTGTGGTCGCCGCATTTTTCGCCGGCGTTGCCGGCGCGCTGTACGCTCATTTCAAGGCATTTTTAACTCCGGAGGGATTTAACTTTTTCCGTTCGGTCGATGTGGTGGTGATTGTAATCCTCGGTGGGATGGGAAGTACGATCGGAGTTGTCTTTGCTGCCGTTCTATTGACCATTCTGCCTGAGGCCCTGCGTGGACTGGCCCACACCGAATTTGTTCCGGCCGCCTATCAAGTTCTTCTGGAAAACAGGCTGATTCTTTACTCGCTGCTGCTGATTATTCTGATGCTGACTCGACCTCAGGGTTTATTTGGCGATGGAACAGCATTTAAAAAATGGCTGGGACGCTCACGGGCCGATTGATGGAGAGTCTGCTCAAATTAAACAATTGTACGATCCGTTTTGGCGGTCTTACCGCTGTTTCCTGTTTCAGCATGGCAATCGCTAAAGGCGAGTTGGTAGGTTTGATCGGACCGAACGGAGCCGGCAAAACGACCGTCTTCAACATGGTGACCGGCGTCTATCGCCCCACGGAAGGAGAGGTGCTCCTTGCCGGAGAACGATTGAACGGACTGAAGCCGTACGCGATCACAGGGAAAGGAATTGCCAGGACGTTTCAGAACATTCGGCTTTTTGGTTCGCTCACCGTCTTCGACAATGTCCGAGCCGCTTTCAATCTCCATCTCAAACATGGACCCATTCACGCGTTGACGCGTGGAAAAGCTTTTCTGAATGAAGAAGGCGCGATTGAAAAACGGACCTTGGAATTGTTGAAGATTTTCAATCTGGAGCGCTTCCGCAAGGCGATGTGCAAAAGTCTGCCCTACGGTGATCAGCGACGGCTCGAAATTGTCCGGGCTCTGGCGACAGAGCCAAAATTGCTCCTCCTTGACGAACCTGCAGCCGGGATGACTCCAACTGAAAAAAGCAACCTGATGAAGCTAATCGAGTTCGTTCGGGAAACCTTCGATATTTCTGTTTTGCTGGTCGAACACGACATGCGCGTCGTTATGGGCATCTGTCACAGAATCTACGTCCTGGATTATGGTGTGCAGATCGCGGAAGGACCACCCTCGGAGATCCGGAGTGACCCGAGGGTGATTGAAGCTTATTTGGGCGAAGCATAGGGAGAAACGTGTCGGCGGTTCGGCGTGACGGCGTGATTCGGTCGGTCAGTCTCCGGTTCTCTTCGTGTCCGCCGGTATCTGCTCGAGTTGCCGGAGGAGTTTCTGGTCGGAAGGGGCGGCCCCTTTCGCGACAACCAGGTCAAAGGTCTTGCGTGAGGCCACGGCCTGGCGAGACGCCAGAATCATTGCGCGAGCAAGATCGCCGCGCGAGATCTTTGATCCCGCTGTTAACTTGTTATCTGCTCGAGTTATGCAAACATTAGATTCGCCAGCCGGCGCGTTGGTGAGAATCGGCGCGCGCACGATAGTGTAGTCTAAGCCACTTGCGCGTAGATAGAGTTCTCTTTCAATCAGGTTCCGCTGCAGGCCTGATTTGACTGTATTTAGAATGCTAATTATGAGCGACGACCGATCCACGCCCATAAGTGACGGCAGTATAATGCGCCCTCCGAAGCCTCTTGAACGCGCTGCGTCGATCACGTTCTGTAGCCCTTGGCAGGTCACCTGGCGAATCATAGTCTTCGATCCGAACAGCGCGCGACCATCAATTCCACCGGTAGCAGCAACAGTGAAAAATATTGCCTGGTAAACTTCGCCTATGGCATTCTGGATCGACTGAGCATCAGTGACGTCACCCGGTTGTACATCCGCTCGACTACCCAGGAGCCAGCTGGCCTTATCCGGATCGCGCGCGACGACTCTGATGGTTGACTCGCTCTCCAATAATCGCTGAGCGATCAGTAAACCGGTACCGCGCGTTGCTCCGACGATGCAGAATGGTGTCTTCATTTGTTGGCCATGCAAAAGCCAGCGGCGGTGAAGGTATCAGCTGCGAGTGGCGCTAAGATAAGAGAGTTTGAGACGGTTCTTTTGCTTGAAGGGACTCCAGGTGTTTCCCGGGGTTTCAACTCCGGGAAACATCCTCCACCGACCTGAAGTGGGTCGCACTCCAAACCCCGCAAGGTGCCGGTCAAATAGGCGTGTACCTCCGATCGGAGTTCGGTCGACTGCAAGGATGGCATTCGATTTCTGGTGGAGAAAATAAGGGCACCAAAACCAGGGGAGCGATTGAGACATATCGAAATTGCACAATGATTCGTATGTTGTTGTCACCCTCAATCTTGCGCCTTTCCAGGGCGCATCGACCGGGGATGGCCGGTGCCCCCGGGGTTAAGTACGTGGTTAGCGCCGCTTGAAGACAAGAAGTGCAGCGCAGTGGTACGTAAGGCGTCTCGCCTTACCTCCGAAACGCGCCAGCGGGGACGCTTTGCCTACAAGAGGTGGCAGCGTACTGATAAGTAAGGCTGACAATCGTGGCGCTAAACACCTACCCGGTTAAAACCCCGGTTAAAACCCCGGGCCTGCAGTTTGGACATTTCCGACGTCTTAGAACGGCGCCGAAGGCGCCAAACAGCCATAGCCTGGGGCACGCCCCCAAAACCGTTAACTTATCGCAGCGGCAGGAAGGTGAAATGACGCATTTATCCCGGAGGGATTAAAACGAGGGTAGCCTGGCACGAAGTGCCTG
>JAFAKL010000491.1 GCA_019235445.1 Verrucomicrobiota bacterium
CCAAGATGACCTCAAAAAATGGCAAAATGCAATCAATACGGCGTTACCGTTATCTGATGGAAGCTGAATGTGAAAAGCTGTAAATCCTTTGCTGAAGCTGGTTCGCGCGGCATAGCGCGCTCAGCGACCCTAACGGGATTCGAACCCGTGTTACCGCCGTGAAAGGGCGGTGTCCTAGGCCACTGGACGATAGGGTCTCCCGGGGAGATCGGAATATGGCAGGAAGAACAGGTCAAGCAAGGGAAAAGTGCTCCTGGAAAACCGTCCCCAATTCGCCTCCGCCTAACCTGCAATGCTTAGCCCTGCGCGTCCTTGGATAATCATTGATGCAGTGCGCCGGATCGCTCCCTGGTGTTGCGCCATCGCTTTGAAGGCTCGCGCGACTATCGAGGAGGCGACCGATGGATTCCGCAGCAGATCCGCAAGTGTTGAGACCAGAGCGTCTGCAGAGTGAAGCTGGATGATCCCCCCTGCATTGCGGAGTTCGTCCACGATGTATTGGAAATTTTCCATATGTGGGCCAACTACGACAGGCTTGCCCGCGAGGATCGGCTCGATCGGGTTTTGGCCGCCTGTTCCATAGAAGCTTTTGCCAACCACGACCACGGTCGCCGTGCAATACCAATCCCGGAGTTCTCCGGTGGTGTTAACGAGCAAAATAGAAGGGTCCTCCCGGAAATCCGGCTCAGACCGTAACGCAAACGGGACGCTGCGCGCCCGCAGCAGCTGCACGATTTCCCGGGTTCTTTCCACATGCCGGGGTACCAGAATGAGAAAAAGCTTTGGAAATTCGGCTTGGAGCAACTTGAAGCTGGAAAGCAAAAGATCTTCTTCGCCTCGATGCAGGCTGCCGCCTAACAGAATCGGCCGCCCGGCTTTGATGCCATGCTCGTCGAGCCAGACGGAAAAGCGCGCGTTCGTTCCGGACGCTACCTCGTCAGTATCATACTTCATGCTGCCGGTCACCATGATGCGATCCGCCGAGACACCAATCCGTTTCCAGCGTTCGGCGTCCTCTTGGTCCTGTGCAAACAGGGAGGTCACGTTCCGCCAGAAAAGCCTCTGGGACAGAAGCCGCGTTTTTGCATAACGCCTTTCTGATCTTCGCGAGAGCCTGGCGTTCGCGAGATAAACGGGAGACCGGTGCGCCTTTGCCAACGCCAGAAACGAAGGCCACAAATCGGAGTCAATCAGAATCGCTTCGCGCGGGCGAATCTGTTTCCAGCAGAAGCTCACGATGGGGTAAAAATCGATTGGATTATAGATGATCTCAATCCATGGCCGGTTGGCCCGTCTTTGCAGGCCGAGCGTGTATCCCGTCGAAGTAGTGGTGGAAATCACTGCCTTGAAATCGGGAGATTGCCGCTTCAGTTCTTCAATCAGACGTAGCGCCAGCCCAATTTCTCCGACGCTTACGGCGCGGATCCAGGTCCACCCGCCCTCCGCAAATCGATCCGTCATTTCTTTCGGAAACCGGCCGAATCGTTGCGAAAAATTCCTGGCATATCCTCCGCGCTTCAGCATCCGACGAAGGTAGAATGGAAAACTGAACGCCAGCGCAATCGGCAGAAGGATATTGTAGAGGAAGAGCAGCATCACCTGGAGAGTTTCTTAGGGACACAAAATAGCAGATTCGTGGCGCCATACTTTTTTGCGCGGGTAACTTCCCAGAACCGAAAATCTTTCGCCTGTTTCGTCGGAGAACACTCCAACACGAGGAGGCCGCCAGGTTCGACCGCGGCCGGCAGGGATTCGTTTTCCATCAATTCTCCCACAAAATCTCGGTCTGTTGCCTTCTTTGCGTAAGGCGGGTCAGCAAACACCAGTCGGTAGCGTTCATCCTGTCGCCGCAGGAAGCGAAACACGTCATCTGCAATCACTCGCCCTGTGAGCTTTGTCTTGGAAAAGTTCGATCGGATTGTTTCAATAGATTTCGGGTGATTGTCGACAAACACAGCTTCCGAGGCGCCACGACTTAACGCTTCGATCCCGTAGGCACCGGACCCGGCGAAAAGATCGAGAACGCGCGAGCCTGCCACCAAATCTGCCAGCGCAGAAAATGCTGCTTCTCGCACCATGTCCATCGTAGGACGCAAATGATGAGGCGGAGTATTCAATCGAATACCGCCCGCAGAGCCGGCGATGATTTTCATGAAGGGAGATGGCTGCACTGGCGCAGGGGGGTGGCGCTGTGTTCAAAACGGATCAATAGTGGGCGTTTCGACACGCCTGGCACGAGCTCAAGAATGAGTTGCGTAACCGTCAACCGCTGGATGGTGTTCCAACTCGATCGGATTCGGACGGAATCCGATCGTGTCGCCTCTTTGTGGTCCGTGTGGAAGAGCTTTCTCAGCAGCTTGCCTTTGTCACCGATGATCCTCTCAAAAAGGTCGGTCTGTGGCTTCAGTACGGACCCGGTGACCTGGAAATTCAGATAACGGCTTTCACCATCCTTCGATTTCGCGAAATTTTCTTCTAATTCATTCGGGATTTTCTGGCTCAGAAATTGGCTGAGGGTCAGGCGCCCATTGAGCTCAATGGTGTGCGCAGACTCCACTTTCCCCCATAGGTCGACCTGGCAGTTTTTTGAGATCAACTGCAACGAATCCACTTTGATGTCTTGCCCGACCACGCTGAATTTCGAGAGAGCTTGCTCCAGGTCGAGCCGCTGCAATTCGTCGATCTGGGTCCATCGTCCAAGCTCTTTCAGCACCGGATGTTGATCAAGGTAACCCGTCTTGATTTCCAGACTTCCGTCTCCCGAGGCGAGCGACGGATCTTTCATGCAGCCCGCAAGTTGAAATTGGCCTTCCAGAATGCCGTGCGCGCGATCCAGGATCCCCCCGGCGCGGCTGACGATCTCATTAAGCTTGACGCCCGTCACCTGAAGGTGCACCCGGTAGGGCACTTCCGCATTGGTGAGGTCCGCATGGAAACTGCCATGGATTTCGCCTCCGGACATCTGCCCCGTGATATCCTCCAGATCAAGGGTGCCCTGAGAGCACTTTACCGGCGAAAAAATATCCTCCACGTTGATTGAATCTGAGATCGCAGCACTGGAGATGCGCACTTTTCCCAAATACTCAGCTTTGTGCGATTGCACCGACCCTTCCATCTCGCGCAGAGTCGCGGCCGGTGCTCCAGTTGGCCCTAAGAAATAAATCGTCGCGTGGCGAATCTTGAACTTGCGGATTTCGACCAGGAGATTCCCCAGAAGGGCATTTTCGA
>JAFAKL010000377.1 GCA_019235445.1 Verrucomicrobiota bacterium
CAAGCCGCCTCAAGCTGCAGCATTTTAATTGAGGAGCTGCATCCAGCGGTTGTACTCAAAGGATTCGATCTGGCCTCGTATGCTTTGCAGGTGTGTTTTGCGATTTGTCATCCCTCTCGCGCGACCCGAGCGCATATAATGCTCTAACTCGTGGTCGCTTCCTTTTTTAAGCACCGCTGTAATTGCATCGTCGTTGAGCAGAATTTCCCGCAGAGCGATCCGCCCGCCCTCCCGTTTCGGGATCAGGACCTGGCTCAAGAGCGCCACCAGAACGGCTGCGAGAACGTCACGTGCCCGCTCCCTCATCTCCGCAGGCAATAACTTTAAAAACCTCTCCGGCATCTCTGCAACGCTGTTCGCGTGCAATGTGCCGAACACCAGATGTCCGGTTTCCGCCGCCTGGAGGGCAACTACCGCCGTCTCGTGATCCCTGATCTCCGCAATCGAGATCACGTCGGGATTCTGCCGCCAAGCGTCCCGCGCACCAACGTGAAAAGAAGGACAGTCAACCCCTACTTCGCGCTGAGCGATGTCTGCCAGTTTTTCATGAAAAATGAACTCAATTGGATCCTCGATCGTGACGATCTTTACTGGTCGCGTCTGGTTTATCGTCTCGAGAATCGCCGCCAGGGTCGTTGTCTTGCCGCTTCCTGTCGCGCCGGTGATGAGGACCAACCCTCCCACCGCATTGGCAATTGAGGTTGTCACCTTCTCCGGCAAACCGACACTCTCCGGAGTTGGAGGATTTTCCGACAACGGGCGCAAGGATGCGGAGAGTTTGCCCTGAGCTCTAACTATATTGACGCGAAACCGCATCCCGTACATCTCGGTCGAGAAATCCAGGGAAGGCATCGCCGTTTCGAGTGCCGGAAGCAAGTCCGGTCTGGTTTGGACGAGCGCGCGGACAAGCCGCTCGAATGCATCTTCAGTGAAGTCATCGGGCGAACTCAGCCGGACGACCTTACCGTCGACCCGTCCCTTCACCGAAGAACGGTTGAGGTACACGTCGCTGGCAACGGTTGAGCGAACGAACTCAACGATTCTCTGCCAGTCCTCCATCATCACCAGGTTAGCAGGCAATCCTTCCTTGGCTGATCGCTTCAGGGTTGAGCAAGGCTGTGAAACCCTGGCTTGTTTCCAGTTCCCAGGCTACAGCTGCACCGCGCGTTTAAATCGAGAACATTCGCGTAAACGCCACCCGCCGGGCACGTCGGGACGCCATAACGCAGATAAGGTTTTAATTGTTCAAGACTCGTCAGAGCAACGCCCGGATTATCTCTGGAAAACTCATCCTTGGCCCCTTCGATCGTGGCAAGATTGGCCGAGCATTCCCTGCCTTTACTGTCGTTAATCGCCTGCGTTACGCCGAGGCTGACACCCGCTGCAACCATAGCGCAAATGGCTACCACCACCAGCGTCTCAAGGAGCGTAAAGGCCGTTTGACTACACTTTACTGGTTTGTTCTTCATCCTCCCACTCCAGTCCGAGCCTCTCTGATAGTTTACGCATAAGATTCGAGCTCAGGATATCTACCGCCTTCAGCACGTTTTCGCCAGTGAGCGCGCATCCTGCAATCCGCGGGACCTTCCAGTTTCGAAGGTCGAAGGTGACGTCCATATATTCGACGGGCATAACTTCCTGTAAATCCCGTTTATTGTAGAAAAGCACGATCGGCACAACCCCCTCTTTCTGGCTGGACAACCCCTCCAATACCTGGCCGTCTTCCTCAAGCCGATCCTGGAGGTCTGCCAACATTCGCAAATTCTCCTCCGCCGCCTGGTACTGCGAATCAGCAACGTAGACTATTCCATGGACCCCTCTCAAAACTAAGGCGCGCGTCTTTGAAAATCGAGGCTGTCCCGGCAAGGTATAAAAGTTGAATTTCACGCTCCAATTTCCGAACTTTTGCGTGAGGGGAGCGAATTCAAAAAAGACCGTCCGATCTTTATCGCCCGCTAATGGCATATCGGTAATCTGGACGTTGAGTCGCTTGGCCAGATATTGGAGGCTCGTGGTCTTACCGGCCAGAGCTGGTCCGTAGTAGACAATTTTGATCTGCGCTTCCCGCTCAGCAAAATTAATGAGCATCACTCCTCCATTCAATCGCATTGATCCTCAAAAATCCGCTACCGTTCTGAACCCGATCCGATCGCTCTGCGTCGTGGGAGGCTGATTGATAACGCGCCGGGTAACATCTGCGCTCGAATTTCCGAAATTCCCCCCGCGGATGACCGGTTGGCCACTCAGGGAATCGACCGTTGCCGTCCACTCCGATACATTTCCGGCCATATCGTAGACGCCGTAAACACTCCGATCCAAAGGATAGGCGGTCGGTTCGGACCATTTTTTCGCAGCGTCTCCCTCATAGATATTTGCGGCTCCTCGCTTTTCCTCCGGTCCCCATGGAAATCTCCGGCCGTCGGTTCCCCGAGCGGCCTTTTCCCATTCTTCCTCGCTGGGTAGACGCCGACGCTTCCACTGGGCGTAAGCCCAAGCATCATACCAATCAACAAAGACAGCCGGATCGTTCACGGTAAGGCGTGTTCCCTCATAGTCCCGGCCGGCAACGGCCGCATCGTGAAGTGCCACCCACTTCGGATTCGAATGGCCCTTATTCAAAGGTTGGCTGGGATGGTCGTACTCCGTGCTTAATCCCACCGCAGCCAGGAACTCGGCGTACTGCGCGATCGTCACCTCCGCAGGATCGATATCAAATGCCGGGACAACTCGCCTCTCTCCATCCTGAAAAAAAAATTCTCCCCCCTCTACCCTGACCGGCGGACCGTAGAATTTTGCCGCAGTTCGGGGGCCAGAGCCGCTATAAAACGGTAAGAACTCATTGAGCAACCCGCCGGATAACAAATCTCCTCGCGAGATAAAGTACAGAATGGATATCGCCAAAGCAGCCGCCAAGGCACCAACGACGGTCTTCCGCGTTCTGGCGAACCAACGTTCCTTTTGACGCCGGGCGTAGATCAACTCCAGGACGGCGGCTGCGCTGTCCCGCGAAAGCTCTACTCTTCCTTTTCGGCCAATATCATCTTCTTCCTCGCCGTTCGATCGCTCATCTAAAACACGAGCCGCTTCAAGCAGCAAAGCGTCATGAGTCCCCGACAAGGTTCTCGGCAGGTTCTGCGGGATCCCCCAACGCAAATCGAACGTCCCCCCGCTCCATGAAATTAATTCATTCAGGGCCTCCTGTCCGGTTAACCCGGCTGCGCTGGCATGCACCGCATGCCCATGACGGATGTAGAGATAGCCTTTCTGATTGCCACGAAATGCCGCAATCGTCGAGGTCGTGCCGGCAATACAAGCCATCTGAATGATGTCTTGTAACTTCAGCTTTTCGACGGTTCCCGTGAACCCGACCTCTTTTCTTTTCTGCATCACCTCTCCTCCGTCACACCGTCGCGTTTGAATATGTCAAACCAATGTTTCTGGGGCGAAGGCTCCGGTGTTTTCTTCCCGTGATTATTGGTCCCGATGCGAGCAGCCCCTTGCCTGGGCTTCTTTTTCCCCGCCTTGTCCCCCGTCCTGCTAACATTTCCCTTTCCGGGATTGGCGACCTTACTGCCACCCTGGTCGCCTACACTTGCTGCCCTCGGCATAGGTTCGACTGAAGGCTCAGTGAAATTAACTGCGACATTCGGATTCCTGGCGGTCTCTACTGCACGGATCTGCAGATCAAAATCCTGGTCCACCGCAGGACCGTTCCGTCTACCATTTGCGGTGCCGGTAATGACAAAGAATGCCGGAACCGATGTCATTGCCGGCACGATTCCGGCAGCATCAGAAACAGACTGGTCGTATTTTTCATCACCAACGCGAACGGCAAAGCCTTCGGGATCAAAATAAAGGTCTGATTGACTTTTATTGTCGAGCTGAACCTCAAATCCAACCGCATCGAGCGCGTCATCCCGGACCACCCGTTTTATCACGGTCTGAATTTCACCTATCTGGGTAATCTTATTAGGTTCGGCGACGTTCAGGGAAGCGACGAGGTCCGGCTGAGCTGCTTTCAGCCCCGGATAGCCCTTTACCTTATCGAGAAAACCAAGCAGTTGTTCGCGGCTGGCGACTTTTTTCTCCGGGACCGGAAACTGTGCCTCGCCCGTCGCCCGGGACCCGCTCTCACCTGGTGCTCCAAAGATTACCGCGAAACTCGGGTCACTGTCCTCCTCGCAATACAAACAGTATACCTTCTCATTGATGATCACCGTAAGGTTAGCGCTTACTCCCGGCCGCAATGCCTTGAGCGAAAGAAAATTCGTTCCTTTTTCGTACAAAAGCTGGAATTCATCGGTTTCCATATTCGGCTGCATCGCAAAACCATAACCGTTAATGGCCTCGATTTTCGCCGGGAACTCAAGCGTGGTGATTCCTTGCAGGCCAACCTTCACATGGGCCGGCTCACTCTGGTTGAGAACTCTGTGGACCACCTTCCTGCTCAAGTCCACGTCCCATTTTGCAGTGTCCGAATCCTGAGAATAACAACTCCAGCTACAAAACGTTATATTGACTAGTCCGACTACAAAACGAACCCCTTGCCAATTCATACATTTAATATCTATCGTTGTTCAGTCTTTTTCGCACGCTTAATTCTCGACCTCTTTCAATTGCCCTCAAACGCATATCGCCATCGACTCAAATCCTGATGCAATGCCGCATTGCTTCAGGCCACGAGCACGGCAGACCAGAATGCAATGCGAGACCCTCCAGCCGGGTTCGGACAGGATCTTCCTACGAAACACTCCAGGTTCCTACCAGCGCTGCTCGCGCCAAATCTTTTTCCATCTGTCCTTATCGAAGGCCCCAACGGTTCACTGCCGCGCTGTTCACGCCGGCTTGGACGACGGGATTGCGTATCGCCTCGGCAAATTGGAAACTATGGTCCAGTTCGGATCCCTCCTTTTTTGGATCTATCTCGCATGCACGAGCGGCCAGCGAATTGATGACATCCTGCGCATCCGGTCGAGAAAATTGCAGAGCCTTGACCCCGGCAGCTTGGAGCGCTTGATGTTCGGCCTCCAAGATCAACAAGCAATAGACGATGAGCTTCGCTGTCGTGGAAGCGCTCAATGCTCCCGGTACTGTGAGTTTCGCTCTATCGATGTAATGCTTGAATGCCTCTGCGTTCATGGAATTCACCTTCCATTTGTCGAGCACGTCGGCTTGCGCGAACGGGAACGTTTCCTCCCAGCTTTGCATAAACTCCTCCAAAGAGGTCTGCGTCTCTGCATCTCCCGCCGCCCCGAAATCGTAGGGATACCGCGCTTGTCCGCCGATTATTCTTATTAACCCCAATTCCTCAGCGTTCAACCTCCACACCTTGACGGCGTTGGCTGGATCAAGCTTTCTCCTGGCGCTCACGGTCGCGGAGAATACTCTATTCCGGCCTGACTGCTCAATGGTATTTTAGCCTGGACCGACCAACGACTCCAGGCCAAGTGGATGAGACTTACATCCGCGTCAGTCGACAATCGTCCGTTGTGGTAAATAGGCCTGCTTAACGACTTCGCTCAGCACGGTGGAAAAGTATGCGATCTTCCGGGTGTCGGCCCCACTGTCGACAATGTGAACCAGAGCGAACGACAGGGAACCAAAAGGCTTTTCCGATTGTTATGGTAAAACATTTCGCTTAATGCAAAATATTTGCAACAGCATAGCCCGCGCGGCGCTGCCTGAGTGTCACATTTTGGTTGCCATGGAAAAAATGCTTATTTCGAGGACATCAGGCTTGAACGGACGAGGTTTTATGGATGGTCAAATCTTCAAACTGTTATGTGTTGTAGCTTTGCTTTTGTTCCCGGCATCATCCTTAAAGTCCCAGACTGTCCTCCAGCCTTTGCTGCGGGATCCAAGCAGGGCTGATTGGAGCTCTTTAGGCCGTTTTAGCGGGACATTGACGCGTGCAGAGTTTGAAGAGCGCTTAATGGAGGTATTTGACCCCTTTCATGCTCTTGGCCCCTTCCTCCAGATTACCGATAGCTCAGTCCGGGTCTTCGCCGCTCCGGGACGAGACGAACTGGTCGAAGTCCGATTCGCCTCCTCGCCTCAACAGGCCAAACGTCCGCCCGTCACGTTCAGAACTGTTTCCGAGATCTCTCGTCGCTCGGCATTTAAGCCTTTAGCCGGTCTTCGGTTGGTGATCGAGCCGGCCGATATCGGTGGCAAGTGGGGAGGCTGGGACGATCGTTCGACTTTCTACCGAGGATATGGACGAATTCAGGAAGGTGACCTCAACCTGACCGTCGCAAAACTCCTGCAACAAAACCTCCGCCAGCTTGGAGCCAAGGTATTCTTAACCCGCAGCTCGGCCGAGCCGGTCGCCACTTACGACCCTCACAGGCTCGATGAGGAAACCAGAGAAATCCTCGCACGGCAGATATACACAATGCCGCCGGCATTTTATGAGAGAACCCGGAACGTTCCGAAGAATAGCGAGCGATGGTTTGCAATCGCGAAGGAGGTGCTCTTTGCGAAGGTCATAGAACAAAGGAGCAGGGCGGCAAAGGTCCGGCGTTACTTCAAGCCGGATCTCACGATCGTTCTACAGCATGATGCGTCTCCAGAGAGTGCGCGCGGCGGGTTGGTCGCGTTCAATCGCAATATCTTTTTTGTCAGTGGGGCTTATCAGGCTAGAGAGCTGAAAACCGATCCTCATCAGCGGTTGCGCCTGCTCAGCAAGCTTTTCGAAAATGTGACTCCAACAGAAACAGCAGTAGCAGTGAGAATCGCAGCTCGATTTCGAGCTGTCACCGGTGATCCTCCGGTAAGGTATGGAAACTCTGCGAATACTCGCACGGTGCCCGGGGGCAACGCGTACGTGGTTGCGCGAAACCTGGCCTTCAACCGGGAGCACGACGGCCCAGTTGTCGTCACCGAGCCCTACTTTATGAATGAACCAGTGACGCTGCAAAGACTGGTGGCCGGAGATTACCGAGGGACCCGGATCGTGGCAGGTCGACCGCGTGAAAGCATTTTCCGGGAATATGCAAACAACGTTACAGCGGGGCTTGCGGATGCTTATCGGCAAACCGCAAAGACTGATTAGAACTCCTCCTGCGGACTCGATCAGTCTGGCGGTTGCCTGCTAACAATGAATTCGACCATGACGATCACTTTCCCACACTCCGTACAGACAACGTGATCATAATGCCTTATCGGATTTAGTAGCTCGTAATAGCTACAAGACTGATTCAGGTTGAGCTGACCGAGGAGTGCTGACGCATAGGCGAATTCGAGCAGCCTTGGCAGGCGCTCGGCTCTGACGCAGTGCTATAATCAGGAATCTCTCAGATCAGAAGCATGTTACAGGCCGTTCAAACAGGGTCAATAAATCCAACTGATCCCACCAAAAAAACCACGTCTTGGCCCATATTGGGGAGCGAACACTCCGATTCCAGTTCCGCTTCGCAGTGCGTAGCTTTGATCAAAAATATTGGTGACGTCGAACCGGAACTTGAGCAAACCATACTTTTGCGGCAGGTGAAATAGGTGGGTGAAGCCTACATTCAATGGATAATACCCCGGTAGTTCGTCCGTGTTCGCAAAGCCACTTCTCAGGCCGCTGCCATAAAGGAGGTCAGCATAGACCGTGGTATTTTTGTAGGTGTAAGAAGCGCCGGCAGAAACGGTGTAACGCTGATCATGGTCCAGGAAGACCCAATGGTGTTGGATGAAGGCGAGTTGTTGAGGGGTAAAAAGGAATTGTGCAGAAGCAATTTGGGTTCCCGTTCCGCGTTCGAAGCCAAAATTTGCGTAGGCATTAAATCCGCCTTGGGTGAAATTCGCGGTCACCTCGGTTCCGTACTGGTTTCCTCGGCCGTAGTTAAAATCCGTAAAGATTAGAGCAGACCCGAACTGACCTTCGTCAATTAAGTTCTGAGACGTCTTGTAATAGGAGTCGACCCCCATCGAAAACGCGCGAGTAAACTGCTCAGTGATTCCAGCGTCAAAGTAATTCGCGCGTTCTGGTTTCACTGCAGTGTTTTGCAAGACCGCCGACTGGTTGGAAGTGCCGACAAACTGATTGACGGTTTGTGACCCAACAAGCTCGAGCGCAGGCGGTGTGAAATAGCGGGCGTAACCGGCATGGAGCTTCGTACTTTTTGTGGCCTCGAGCACGACGTTCACTCTCGGGCTGAGTTGATTTCCGTGAGCGTACTCGTCGACAATATCGAAACGTGCTCCAAAGTTAACCGTCAACGGCTGGAATATCTTCCACTCGTCTTGGAGGTATAACCCGTAGTAGAGGCCAGTTTTGTTTTGGTTGCTAATGGTCGTAAACGGCACGTCAGAGGTTTGAATTCCTGCTCCGTTAACCGGAAAAACAAGGTTATTGGTTTCGACAATTGCCCGCTCAGCCGTCACGAGAAAGCCGCCACGCAGAATGTTGCAATCATTGATTGCCCAGCTCGCATCAAACTGAACTCCATTGGAAAAAATGTTGCGATCGATCCGTCCCGCCAGGCCGGTGAAGATCAGATCACCTTTATTGTCCGGCGTAAATAAAGTCGCGCTATAGCGGGTAAACGCTGCCAGCTGAAAGCTGACATTTTGGAAAGACTTTTGATAGGCGAGAATGGCAAAGTCATTCTGCTCGTGCTGGTTCTCGCTCACGTATTGCGAGTTATAATTTTTCGGAGCGGCTCCGGCCAGTTCATACTGAGGTATCTGATTTGGATTGGCCGGAATCTGAAAATCAGAGTAGGTACCGCTTAGTATCAGGCTGAGCCGACTCGAATCATCGATAAGATAGGAGAGGTCCGCGAATCCTTTATATTGCTCAGTCCAATCGTGGATGGCATAGTTGCCGCCCGTTGTATTTTCGATTCCAAGATTGTCCTGTTTGTAGCTGCCCACCACGTAATAATTGAGGCGGCCTTGGGCGCCTCCAACTTGGAAACTTGGAAATACCGTATCGTCAGAACCGCCATAGCAGGTGACCTCGCCACCATTCAGACCGGTGCCTACCTTGGTGTGAATGTCAATGATGCCACTGGTTCGGAAACCGAACTGAGCCGGGAGTGAACCGGTGATCAAATCGACGCTTTTCACCCAATGCGTATCGATTTCCTGACCGAACCCCGTGATTCCTTCAGGAATCAGGACGTCGTCAATGCGATACTGGAGGTTGGCGTGTTCGTCGCGAACATGGAGCTGCCCATAGGAATCTTGTACGACGCCTGGAGCCTGCAAGATGACGTGGTTGAAGGGCGCATTAGAGCCCTGGGATTCGTTCTGAATCTGCTCTTGCGGAATCGTGTATTTCGTAGCGCCCAAATAAGGTACAATCTGGTCTCGAGCCGTGTCGAGCTGCCCGATTACAACCACCGGATTTAGTTCGGTCGAGGAGCTATTCTGTGCCCCCTGGTCCAGGCTTGCTATGGTCTGGCTTTGAGCGGTCTGGTTCGAGTTCACTGTAGCTGCAGTCGTTGAGGGCTCCAGGGTGAGCGCAGGGGCCTGCGCTGCAACGGTCAACGGCAGCAAACCATAACCCACAATGCTCAGTGAGAGCGCAACGGATAAAGCTTGCTGCGGAGCGAAGAAGATTTTGGAGCAAGGGAACGGTTGCATCGCTACATACAAGTAATTTGCGATAAGTATTGCAAGAAAATTGCAACAAGTCCCGTTTTCGTCAACCTGCTGCCATCAGTGACCTTGGGAGCCAAGATCTTTGCGGTGCGGTCTACATCCACCAGCGGCACTCCCTAAGTGCGCGAGATCAACGCTTGGGTTCGCGAATGCTATTGATGATCGGTAAGTCTTCCAGCATCTTACGCAGAAGCACGAACGACGATAACCGATCGGAATGCGAGGGTTGTACGCATCAGAGAGTGTTTCCGGTTGCGAGAGGTCACGCTGATGCGTGATGGTGGGAAGACAGGATCCGAGAATCGAAATTAGTATCGATTTCGGATCCCGATAAGATTGCCGATATGGATGCACTCCTTGTGATTGACGTTCAAAACGACTTTCTGCCGGGCGGAGCTTTGGCTGTGCCTGACGGCAATCAAGTCATACCGATGGTAAACGGTTTAGTGGAACGGTTTGACCTCGTCCTTGCCACCCAGGATTGGCATCCGGCAAATCACGGAAGCTTTGCCGCCATCCATCTAAACCGGCAACCAGGCGATGTAATAGATTTGAACGGGATTATGCAAGTCTTGTGGCCGGTACATTGCGTCCAGGGGTCAGCCGGTGCGGAGTTCGCCTCCCAGCTTCGTACAGAACGCTTCCGCAAAATTTTCAAAA
>JAFAKL010000154.1 GCA_019235445.1 Verrucomicrobiota bacterium
AACATTTGGAGCAAACCTTGATCAACCGTCCCTACGGGACTAGCGCGTCTTTTTTCTTGTTTCCAGGCACTTCGTGCCTGGCTACCCTCGTTTTAATCCCTCCGGGATAAATGAGTGCGCCCCCAATCGCTAACTTACTTAAGGAAAATCCTACCAACGAAAGAGTGCAGCGTGTTCCGGAGGAATCAAACGAAAGTAGCCTGGCCCGGAAGGACGAAACGAAAGTAGGCTGTCCCGGTGGGACGAACGAAAGTAGCCTGGCACGAAGTGCCTGGAACCAAGAGAAAAGTGGACCCGTCCCGGAGGGACGATTGATCTGCTCACTCGTCCCAGAGATATTTTTCGACGAAAGGCGAATGACACATTTAGAGCAGACCTTGATCAACCGTCCCTACGGGACTGGACGCGTCTTTTTTCTTTTTTCCAGGCACTTCGTGCCTGGCTACCCTCGTTTTAATCCCTCCGGGATAAATGCGTCACGGCACCTGACTGCCGTTGCAATAAGTTAACGCTTATATGAGCGGAGCCCCAGGAAAGACAGCAAAGGAAACGGCAGCGCTGAAAGGGCGCAAATGCACGCCCCGAGATCACCGCTCCTTCAGAGCTGGATTCCTATAAACTTAACTTTCCTGGGACTTCGCCAGGCTATCCCTGTTTCTCGCCTTCGGCGCTCCAGATCGCAACCCAGGATTAAACACGACATTGTGACGCTAAAAACGTGCGAGGCCGAGTGCCTCGCTATTCCTGTTTGCTTCGTTTCCGCGGCAGGTCTATTCATTCAGCTATGGAAGTCCTCCAGACCCTCTCGGTTGCGCTTGGGCTCGCCGCGCTGACTGGCTACAGTTTGTATCTGACCGTCTTTGCGACCGGGCTCGCTATTCATTTTGGCTGGGTTCACCTTGCGCCGCAGTTTTCATCCCTCTCCATTCTTGGTGATCCGGCGGTCCTCATCGTGTCCGGGCTCTTGTTCGCCCTGGAATTTTTAGCAGACAAAATCCCCTGGGTAGATTCGGTTTGGGACGCTGTTCACACCGTGATTCGCCCGATTGGCGGTGCGTTTCTGGCGACACGAGCACTCGGTCACACTTCTCCCGCTTTCGAAGTCATCGTCGCTCTGCTGGCAGGCGCGATGAGCTTTGCCTCGCATAGCCTGAAGTCGAGCACTCGGCTGCTGGTTAACACCTCACCGGAACCCTTCTCGAATATTGCGGTGAGCACAGCCGAAAACGTGCTGGTTGTCGGAGGCGTTGCCTTGCTCTGGCACTATCCGATCGCGGTCTTCGTATTTCTGTCTCTTTTATTTGCTCTCACTTTTTATTTCCTGCCAAAAATCTGGCGCTCGATTTGGATGAACCTTTGGTTTATCTCACGGAAACTGAACCAGATCACCGCCGGCGGCGAAAACATCGACAAACTCCCGGCTAAATTGCCTTCGCGATACGAGACATTATTTCGGCGCCTGACCTGCAATTCAGCCACCGTCGCATGGGCTGTACCCTGCGTTTCCGGCAAAGGAAAGCACCTGGAACCGAATCGTTTCGGGTACCTGGTGGCCAGCAACGAGGATCCTTGCAAGCTCTGGTTCATCACCAAAACCATCATCGGGAGTGCCTCGAAAATGTTGGAGATAGAGCGATTCGAAGTATCGCTGGGGCGTCGATTGCTCTTCGACGAGCTCACTCTCTACAGTCCAGGCAGCCACCACCGGTTCACTTTCAGATTTGATAGAGGCAACGCGGGTCTTGCCCGCAAGGTGGCCGCGGAACTGGAAAATCGGGGACATCCCGCGCAACCTCCCGCCTTGGCGGAGGCGAAAGATCAAGAGAATGGGAGTTCAGGAGTCACAGCGGGAAGAGGTAGCATCACCGTGCCAGACCCTGTCGAACGCGATCACTCAACCCAGGATTACTCTGCAACTCCTGTTACTCCTGAAATTCCTTCGTCTTAGGACAGGCCGTTCTCCTTCAGAATCTGCTCGGCGTTCGTCTTATCGATTCTCATGGTGGGGAGGGTGATTTTCTTATCCACCTTTTCGCCATTCATGATCTTCAATCCCTGACGCACTCCTTCCGCCCCGGGGGTCGCATACAGGAAAGTTGCAGTGAGCTGCCCTTTGGCCACCCAGGTAACTCCCTCATCGGGCAACGCGTCGATCCCCAGAATCTTCATCTCCTTGTCACGTCCGGCATCTTTTGCGGCCAGGTACGCGCCGTAAGCTTCAGGATCATTGTGACCGTAGACCAGATCGATATGATCAAACGATTTCAATGCCGTTGACATCACTTCGTACGCCTTTTGCTGTTTCCAGTCGCAATCCATCGGTTGCAACAAGGATTTGATACCCGCTTCTTTGCCGACATTTTCCATAAAACCGTCATGACGATCGTGAGCCGGCTGCGTCCCCATGCCGCCCCACAATTCCACCAGATTGCCCTTCGCCTGGCCTGCGCCGCCCAGCAATTCCACCGCGTATTTACCCGCTTCGCGGCCAATCAAGACATTGTCGCCTCCGATAAACTGCGTGTACTTGTCGGTCTCAACATTTCGGTCGAGAATAATGACCGGTATTTTCGCGTCAATGGCCTTCAGGACAACACCGGTGAGTCCCGCCGATTCCTTGGGACTGACTAACAAAACGTCAACGCCTTGCTGAATGAGATTCTCAACGTCGGCCACCTGCTTTTCTGTCTTATCCTGCCCATCTGTGATGATCAATTCGAGTTCGGGATGTTTATCTGCTTCTTTCATCATGTCTTTGTTGAACTGCACGCGCCACGGTTCAACAGTCGTCACTTGTGAAAAGCCAAAATGATATTTCTTCGTTTCGGCACGGATATAGAACGGTTTGAACACCGTCGATGCCGCTGCTGCGACAACGGTTGCTTTGATGAACTTTCTTCTGTTCATAGGGGGATCATTACTTGCTTTTTCTTTTTTTCTTCTCTACCAACCTTATTTCCTGAAATCCTAATAAACTTCTAACTTCTAACTTCTAACTTCTAACTCCTGAATTCTGAATTCTGAATTCTGACTCCTGGAATAATCATTTCCCTACCTTCTCGACCGACCGGGACCTGGCGCCGAGTTCGCCGCCTGGCTCGGTCACTTTGAAATAGCCTCGGATTTGTTGCCATCGCACGCCTAACTGGCCTTCCTGGAGCAACACCGCAGCCAGGATGATCCCTCCCTTCAGGACCAGTTGCGTGTTGCTATCGATATTTCGCAACTGCAGAATATTTCCCAGAAATCCGAAGATCAACACGACCACGAAGGTGCCGGTCATGGATCCTCTACCTCCCATCAAATTGGTGCCGCCAATGACGACCGCCGCGATAGCATCCAGCTCAGCCCCTGCGCCGGCATCCGGTTTACCCTGCCGATATTGTGCGGTATACAGCACGCCCGCCGTACAGGCAAGCAAGCCAGAGACTGCATACACTGCGATCTTCAACTGGTCGACCTGGATGCCGGCCAGCCGGGCCGCTTGTTCATTGCCGCCGATGGCGTAGATGTAGCGGCCAAAGGTGCTGACTTTCAAAACAAATCCAAAAACTAGCGCGGCAAAGATAAAGAACAGGCCCGGAACCGGGATCACCTGGAATAGCAGCGCCCGAAGGATATCAAAATCCTCGGTGGCATTCGTTCCGGTGTATACCGCGTGTACCGCCATGTTTGAACCGCCTAACAAACGCGCTATCCCCAGGATTGCGACCATCATCGCAAGCGTGACAATGAACGGCTGCATTTTACCCTTGGTGATAAAAAGCCCGTTCAGAGCGCCAAAAACAAGTCCGACCGCCGGAACAGCAACTAACACGCCGGGCAGGCCAAACTTCGTCCCAAGCTGGCCGACAGTCCACCGGACCGCCAGGACGGACAGGATCAAGCCAAGGATCATCCCGCACCACCGGACCGACGCATTCGCCTTCTCCACAGATTTTGACGAACTTCGGGTCGCGTTGGCGGCAATCAACGGCACGCAATAGGCGCAGAGGAAAAACGAGACCAGGGCAAGGATCGGAATTGCCAGCAACGAAGCATTCGTCCATCCCTGTTCAGTCAGCAACATCGCACACACCACCGATCCCAAAGCCATCATTGAACCCACGGACAGGTCGATTCCGCCGGTCAAGATCACGAGCGTCATTCCCACCGCGATGATTCCATTGTTCGAAACCTGCCGGAGTACATCCGACTGGTTGCCCGGACTCAGGAAGATGTTTACTCCTTTATGATTGATCGGCGATGAAAAGATCCCGACCAGATACAGAGCGGCCAAGCCCCAAAACAATTTGGTCTGCAGGAGAAATCTCCCGATCGATGAGAGAATGCTTTTCATCGAGCCCCTTCCCTCTCGGCAAAGGCAGGCTGCACCAAGCCGCCAGGGGAGGCATATTCCAAGATCGTCTCGTGCGAGAACTGCTCCCGGGTCAGCAACGCTGTAGGGCGCCCCTCGCACAACACCAGAATTCGGTCGCTGAGCAGCGTCAATTCCGGTAATTCCGAGGAGACGAGGACGATCGCCAGGCCTTGCTCAGCGAGCTTTCCAACAAACCGATAAATCTCCGCCTTGGCACCTACATCGATTCCACGCGTCGGCTCATCCAGCAGTAGTACCCGCGGTTCAGTCAACAGCCATTTTCCGATCACGAGCTTTTGCTGGTTGCCGCCGCTTAAGGTTCCGGCAACCTGTCGCGGTCCGCTCGCCTGGATACCGAGATCCCGGATCGTGCGATTGGCAAGCGCCAGTTCTTCGTTGAGCGAAACCAAACCAAAAGCGGCGATGGTCCGTAAGACCGCGAGTTCGGCGTTTCGATCTATCCCTGCGCCAAGCACCAGGCCGTCTCGTTTGCGGTCCTCGGTCACTAGCGCGATCCCTGCCGCTTTCGCATCGACAGGGCTCGAAAGGCGAATCCTTTTCCCTGCAACCCGGATTTCCCCTCCGGAACTTCCCGGGTGTAGCCCAAATAAAACTTCCAGGATCTCGGTCCGGCCGGCACCGAGCAAACCGGCAATCCCGAACACCTCTCCCGCGCCCACGACAAAGCTGACGTTTTGCACCAGCATCGATCGCGCCAGCGTTGGGGCGGGATTTTCCAACCGCAAACGGTCGACCTCGAGCACTGGCTCACGGGTGGCAGTTTCTGATTTGCCGCGCGCAAACACTTCCTGCAACTCGCGGCCGACCATCATCCGAATGATCTCGCGCCGGCTTGCCTTCTCCTGGGACACACTTCCGATGAGTTGGCCGTCG
>JAFAKL010000038.1 GCA_019235445.1 Verrucomicrobiota bacterium
TTGGTCACACGCTGCCTGTCAATGCCTCCATTGGATCGATTACGCTGAATGGGAAGGCCATTGGCTACGAGGTGCGTTCGACCCACCGGGGGAGCGAGGTCGTCGCTCAGGGAATCACGGGGGGATCCACTGCCAGTACTTACCGTCTGGTGATCCGGACTCGTTGATTTAACGTCCGCGTGTTGGAGGGCGTCCTCGAGGCGCTGAAATCAGGGAGGATCGGTGGAGCTTGCGCCGTTTAGCCGCACGAAACGCATCAACACGGAGACGCAGAAAGATGGAACTTCCAGCTGTCTCAACGCGGTCCTGCCTGTTCTGCCTGCTTTGAAAAGAGATTCTCTTTTCGTCGTTGAATTAATTGAGAGCCTCATATCTTTACCGATGGCCCACGACGTTTTCATCAGTCATGCGCATAAGGATAAGAAGACCGCGGATGCGATCTGCCGAAAGCTCGAATCTGCCCAGGTAAAATGCTGGATTGCCGGACGGGATATTTCCGCGAACCAAGATTGGACCGAAGCCACTCGGCACGCCATCCAATCCAGTTGCTTGATGGTGCTCGTGCTCTCAGAGAACGCCAACGTGGCGCCTCACCTAGAAAGAGAAATTGCTCATGCTTTCTACACCAGACGGACCATCCTCCCGGTGCGGCTGAGCAAGACGCCTCTCCAACGCGATTTTCTCTTTTACCTTAATGATGTGCGTTGGTTGGATGCGTGCGATTCATCTGAAGAACAGTATCTCGAAACATTGGTCTCAAAAGTGAGTGAAACGGTGCACGGTCGCACAGTCACTGTCGCTCGCGAGGCAATCCCTTACCACAATTCGGCCACACGGGTAGCGTCAGGTTATTCGGATTCCTGGTTCGGCGCATTACAAGCCTCTCACTACCACAGCCTCGAAATGCTGAAGCGCATCTCCATCGTGCTAATCCTCTTTTCGACGGTGGGGCTCTGGTGGTACCTGTTCTCCCGATGGAAAAGTGAGGGGCAGTTCTCAGCGCAAAACCTGCACGCGATCCCCTCTGTCCCGGCGGAGCTGGATGCAACGGGCCGGGCCACCACAGAGGCTTCGCCGCCGAAACCAGAGTACACCTACACGCGTTTCGGACTTTGGGTTGCGCCGAATGACGCCGCGAAGACCTCGGGGCGGGACAGAGGAAGCGGTGCAGATTCCGCAGCGGCGGTTCAGCCCAACCCAGCCTCATCTTCGCGACCCCCGAATGCTGATGCCAACGCAACCGATGAGACGGAAAGGCCGACAGCCGGCACTGGTGCGGACCTGAAGTCTGAGGAAAAACAAACTTCGGAAAAATCAAATCAGCCCGGACCGATCGTGATGGCAGCAAGTCCAACTGAAAAAGATGGACCGGCTCCGGGAGAATTTGAGGCGAAGAAACGACCCAAAACCGACGAAAGTCACACGATCGATTTGCCTTCCACTCAACCAGTCACCTCGTGGGTGCAATCCACGCCGGTAATGCAGTCCAGTCCATCAATGGCATCCACCCCAGCGCTGCGGTCTACCGCATCAGTAGCCCCCACCCCAGCGGTGCAATCCAGCCCACCGACGCACTTGACCGCGGTGGGGCAATCCACCCCACGAGTGGAATCAGACGCAACCGGGCCGTCAACTCCATCAGTCAAATCAGCCTTGGCCGTGGAATCAGCCCTGGCAGCAGAACCAACCCCACGAGTAGAATCGACTCCATCGCAGCAATCAACACCACGAGTGGAATCAACCCGGTCCACGCAATCAGCCCCCTCAGGGGGATCAACTCTGCTCGTTCAGTCAGCCCCGGCAGTGAATACAACCCCGCCAAGGCCATCAACCCAGGCCGTCGAAACAACTCCGGGGGCTCAAGTCGCCACCAACTCCAACCCCTCTGCGGAAAAGCAACTCGTAAAAGAGTTGATTCTGGACTATCTGCGAACGGTGTCCAGCGATGACGCTTCAGCGCAGGGGCGTTTCTTTTCCTGGCGAGTCAATTTTTTTGGGAAAGGGCTGCTTTCTGTTCCGGAGGTAAAGGAGGCGATGGAACATTACCGCCAGGAATGGCCAGTTCGGAATTGGGAGCCCAGAGGGGAGCCTGAATTCCCAAAGGCTCTTCATTCAACGCACTCCGAGCTCTACGAGGTCCTGCAGCCTTTTGCCTGGACCGTCGCCAAAGGCTCACAGCGCAAGAACGGAATCGCAACGCTTTACGCCCGCATTCGGAGGGACAGCGAAGGCCAATTTCATATTATCGATCTTGAACTACGGCATCCATAGAACCAACCTGAAAACAAGATGCAGCTGGCAGACCGCTTCGTATCAGTCCACGCTAGTGTACTGTCCCCGAAATAACATGCCATTCGCCGCAGGTCGGTAGGCTGCTTTTCAAGGCGCGAGCGACGAGCATATCTAAATCGATACGTGAGGAGCGAGCAACGCGGAAAAACAGCCAACTGGCCGCGGCCCAGAGGCTTGCGATGAAAATGGGTCGGCGGCTGCGTTGCTCGTCGGTTACGTATCGATTTAGATACGCGCCCTCCTCGCGCCTTGCCGGCGGCCCATTTTGATCGCAACGAATGGCATGTTATTTCGGGGACAGGACGCCAGGATTGTGACGAATTAATCTTCGCCGGGAAGCCTGCCTCTTTCAGGATGATTCGCTGGACGGGAATAATGAGGATGCCGAGTGGGCTCAGCCGACTTCCGTTTGAGGCCCCGACGGTTAAACTCAGCGATCAGTTCCTGGCGCTTCTTTCCAAGCTCTTGTGCTTGGCTGATATTGTTGTTCTTCAAAGCTTGTTGAATGCGCAGGTCAATCATGTCCGCGTAAATCTGGAGGTCGGAGTCGGA
>JAFAKL010000175.1 GCA_019235445.1 Verrucomicrobiota bacterium
TGGGATGCACGTGCCCTTTTTGACCCGCTTATCCAGACAACCATCGGCCAATACTGCTCCAAACACATTGTGGTCGGCTTAGACGATACCGGGATCAAACGCTCGGGCAAAAAAATTAAGACCGCCTACTGGCAGCGTGATCCGCTAGAGTCCCCCTTTCCACACTAACCTGATGTTGGGCCAGCGTTTCCTCCAGGCTTCGTTGCTCGCGCCCCTCTACCACTTCGATGGAGAAAGTTCTCCACGCGCTTTGCCCATCCGTTTTGAAGAAGTTACCCCAGTGCGCAAGCCGGGCAAAAACGCTACCACGGAACAAAAGAGCGCTTATCGCCAGGCCAAAAAGACTCATAATCTCTCGAGGGCCTTTGTCGACACGCTGCGCGAACTGCGCCAAAACTTCGACTCCCAGGGTTTTAAAGACAAGACCTTCATTGCCGTGGGCGATGGCTCCTTCTGCAACAAAACTACCTTCCGCCAACCTTTGGATCGCACCATTCTCATCACGCGGGCTCGCAAAGACCTGCGACTCTGTTTTCCCCACCAGGGCCCAGGGCCTCGCTACTATGGCACAGAGCACTTCAGTCCCGAAGAGGTCTATCATGACCCCGCCATCCCCTGGAAAGAGACCAAAATCTTTCATGGCGGCAGATATCAAAGGATTCGCTACAAGGAAGTAAGCCAAATACTCTGGCAGCGTGGAGGCGGCCGACGCCTGTTGCGGCTCTTTGTCTTGGCGCCCACCCCCTATCGCAAGACTAAAACTGGCCGGCACTATTACCGCGAAAAGGCCTACCTGCTCTGCGACGACAATAAATTAGCGGCCAAAGAGCTTTTACAGGCCTACTTCGACCGCTGGCAAATTGAAATCAATCATCGCGACGAAAAGAGTATCCTGGGAGTGGGTCAGGCACAGGTCTGGGCCGATTTGAGCGTACCGCGTGTCCCGGCTTTTATGGTAGCGACCTACAGTTTAATGCTTCTGAGCACCTTAGAGACCTACGGACCAACGCGTACCACTGCCTATGAACCCTTACCCAAGTGGCGCAATGCCGCTCGGCGTCCCTCCTGCCAGGACGCGATAACACTCCTGCGCAAGCAGATTGAGGCCAAACCCCTCTGCCAAGGCACTCCGACAAACATCCTGGGCTACCCCTCCATGGTTCAAACCGCCGCGGCCTGAAATATATGTCACAATCCGACCGACCTATGCGGCGGCGGAAATGTCCAAACTGCAGACCCAGGCACTTCGTGCCTGGCTACGATCAGCCTGTCCCTCCGGGACAAAAGCCATTCGCCCATCGAAGGGCTTTGATTGAGTTAACGCTTATGGGGCGCAGCCCTACGAAAGGGGTTGGTCGGCACCTCCAGTGCCGTAACAGCAGTGGCGCCTTCGGCGCCGTTTCACACATCACCCGAGTTCCCCGCGCCGGTGGACTAATGTCGCTAGAATATTGTCCAGAATATGATCGAGCCGCTTGCTCGCGTCTTCCGCCAGAAATCGCAGGACGAAGTATCCATTCTGCTGCAGCATCGCGTCTCTCTTCCGGTCGCGCCGGTAAGCTTCGGCGTCAGCTAAATGTTGTGCTCCGTCCAGTTCGACTACCAGGCGGGAATCCGCGCAAAAGAAGTCCACCTCCATCCGCCCCCAAGCATCAAAAGGTATCGGCAGCTCCACGTTCAATCGAAAGCGGCCGGCCGTTTCCGGCAATGTTTCCAACCGGCGATAGAGGAACGCCTCGCTGGCGCTCCGGGCGCGATCGGCTCCCTGGCTCTCCGGCGACGGCGAATGGATGGCATGGAGGAAAAGATTCGCCAAAGGGGTCTCTACCCCATCTCGAATGAGCCGGCGAACACTCCCGGCGTAATCCCGCTTCCACTCCGGGTCAATCGGCAGGGACACTTCGACCGGCCATCCGGGGACGGCGCTCGCCGGCAGCAGTACCTTGTAGCCGAGCGATTCATAGCCGCAGCATCTCCGATCGAACATCCGGGCGAGCATGGGAACGTTCAGGTCCGCATAGTCATAAACACGCACTTCGCGCTTGCCTCCATGGAGACGATGCAGGCGCCCCACATATTGAGAGATCGTTCCTCGCCAGGAAACAGGCAAAGTCAGGAACAATGTGTCCAAACTGGGATGGTCGAATCCCTCGCCGATGTAACGCCCGGTGGCCAGAATTACGCGACCGGCCGCGTCTGGAGTCTCGGCCAGACTCTCCAAAGCGCCTTGCATTTCTTTCCGCCCCATTTGGCCTTGAAAAGTAATGACGTGGGGAATTTCCGCCGACAATCGTTGAGCCAGGCACGCCACGTGTTCAACCCGTTCAGTGAGCAGCAAAGGCGAGCGACCCTCGTTTACCGCGCCCAGGACATCAGCGCAAATCATCTCGTTCCGCGCATCGTCCTTTCTCAGGTCCTCGCAGAGTTTTTGAAATTCGAAGCGAGGATCGTCCTCTGGCTCCGTGGTGATGCGAAAGCCGGTCGGGCGGACAAATACCCGATGCCTGAAAGGCCTGGCCGCAGCTTGCTTTTTGGCATCTACGCGGTACCGCACCGGACCGCATTGCATGAGGATGATCGGGTGATGGCCGTCTTTCCGGGCAAGCGTGGCGGACAACCCTGTCACAAATCTCGCTTTCGCCCGGCGCGCGACCAGTTCAAAGCTCCGGGCGGACAAGTGATGACATTCATCCACAATCAGGTAACCGTAGTCCCCCACCCGATCATCCACTGTCCCTTGGTGAACCAGACTTTGCATCAGAGCCACATCCAGCATCCCGGTGAGCTTTTTTCGCCCGCTGCCAAGGCGTCCGATGGTCTTGGGCGAGATCCCGAGAAATTCGGACAAACGTTCGACCCATTGCTCCATGAGCTGCCGGCGGTGCACGAGGACGAGGGTGTTCACGCCACGTTGGGCGATGAGCCAGGCGGCCAGCACGGTCTTGCCGAAAGCCGTGGTGGCGGACAGGACGCCTGTCTCGTGCCTGAGCATGGCCTCTGCAGCCGCTTGTTGCTCGAGCCGCAACGCGCCGCAAAAAGAAACATCCAGGGGAATTCCAGCGAAGCGCTCATCCCGGACTACCCCCTTGATCTTCAGTTCCTGAAGGACGCGCCGCGCCTCGTCGAGACAGCCACGCGGGAGGGCAAGATGCAGCCGGTGTTCCTCCGCGCAGTGGATGATTCTCGGTTTTCCGTAGGTTGGAAGCCGCATCGATTGCGCCCGATAAAATTCCGGGTTCTGGAACGCAGCCAGGCGAAGCAATCGATTTCGCAGCGTGGGCGGCAAGTTTTCTCGAGCAATGTAAATTTGGTCCGCCAGAATAAATTCCAGGCTCTGCGGCAGCGGCTCAAGGATGGGTGGCTCATAACGGCGCGACGGCGGCGCAGTCCACGGCCGATCAGCATCCTCGTCCGCTACCGCCATAGGCACCCCGACGACTCGTCCCTTGGCTTCGGCGTCACGAACGCGAGCTTCCACTTGCACCCGGCTGATCCTTGGCAGCGCCGCCAGAACCGACCACTGGTCCGCATACGGTTTGAATTGCTCGTCGACAAAAACAGTGTTGCCCCATTGCCTCGCCTGCTTTTGTAAGGGCAAGGCAATCAGATTTCCAAACCCTCCTTTTGGCAAAGTATCCTGGTTCGGAAAAAGACGGTCATAAGAGCCGAAACCAACCTCCGGACGACGCTCCATCGTCTCGGTGAGAACATAGGAACCGAGTTTGCGCGCAAGGCTCGCAGAGACGGCTTCCGCAAAGAAGAGCCAGACGTGGCCGCCGTTCCCGGAACGCGAGCGTTCCAGGGCAGCCGGCAGGGAGAGCCGGCGACATGTGTCCAGGAAAGCGCCGGCGTCTTCCTGCCAGTTCTCGTTATCGAAATCAACTGCCAGGAAATGGCACGTCTCGTCATGAAGCATGGGATAAACGCCCATGACGAAATCCCGGCCCTTGGCATCTCGTCCTGAAAGATGCCATCGAATGACCTCGTCGGTGACCGGAATAAAACGCCGGTTCGGACACTCGGCACACTTGATCCGGGGCTTTTCACACACTCCCCGGACCCATTCGTTTTCGCAAGCTGGCGCATAACCGCACTTGCCGGTACTTCGGCTTTCGAACCGCGCGGGGAACACGTCCGTTCTTCCGCGAAACAAAGACCGGAATAGCTCGACCTTGGCCTCCGGCGGAGAATGCTGGGTGACCAATAGGAGCTTTTCGTCCAGGATCCCGGCCTGCTCTTGCCTCTCAGTGCTTTGTTTCAGAGCTAGCATCTGTCTTGCTGCGATTCAAATGAGCCGCCGGCTATAGGCAAAGTGTGCTCGCTTAGGTCGGTTCTCAAGAGCAAAGCGGGGGTACGTGTACAGCGCCGCTTGAAGACAAGAAGTGCAGCGCAGTGGTAAGTAAGGCGTCTCGCCTCACCTCCGAAAACGCGGAAAGCGGGGACGCTTTGCCCTGGAGTTCGGACATTTCGAAGACGATTTTCAGGCCGAGGTGCTTCTCCGGAGAAGGTAGCCTGGAGTGGCACTGGCCCTGAACCGGCGTCAAACCCCCTAAGCGCTAACTTAACTTAAGGAAAATTCTACCACGAAAGAGCCTATCCTGTCCCGGAGGGACCAAACGAAAGTAGCCCGACTCCGCAAGGCCTACGTCGCGACCGCACGTCAGGCAGTTCTTACTATGGCTGTCGAGGCGCGCCGTAGTTTGCGAAGGCGGCCTGGCACGAAGTGCCTGGAAACAAGAGAAAAGTGGACTCGTCCTGGAGGGACGGTTGATCGGTTGATCTGCTCACTAGTGCGCCAAGTCCGTGACTGGTATAGCGGCGCCGCCGCGTATTTCGGCTGGATGCGCGAAGCGAAGAGGGAGAATACCCGCTGCGGTCTTCGACCGATGAGCGACAAAGCAGCCGGCCGAAAGATGCGCGGCCCGAAGGGTTGCGA
>JAFAKL010000178.1 GCA_019235445.1 Verrucomicrobiota bacterium
TTCTGCTTGGATATTTGCCCTCCGGGAATTGGGCCGTCGGTCTCGCCGTAGCAACACTCTGGATCTTTCTGCCCTGGCTTGAGATTCTGACCAAAATCCGCGCGTTGCGCATGCCTCTCGAGCGCGAACTTGCCCACAAAAACCCGCCGGGCCGGGATCTATTTCCGAATCTCGACGATCTGACTGAAGAAATTGAACGGCAAGGTTTTGAACTCGTCAATGACCTCGGCTGCGATTGGGATGCGCAACATCAATTTTTAAGGTTGTTTCACCGACCAAGCGATCAGACCCAAGCCGCTCTTTGCCTGGTCGATCAGGGCAACATCGCCTTTTATTATATTAGTCTGGTGACGCGCCTGCTCGATGGACGCGTTTTTACGACCTGGAACTATCCCTTTTCGTACTCGTTAAAATTTTTACCGCAGACTCACATTCAACGCCTTCGATCCACTGCTTCGTTCATTGCCATGTGCGAGGCGCATCAGCATTTACTGTCGCGCAACAAAATTTCCGTAGACGCGATCCCCAAACTTGATCCCCCTCAACTCCAGGCGCTGTTGCAACAAGACTTGACCGCGCAGATCACTCATAACGTACGAGCCGGGCTCCTGGCACAGGTGGACAAGCAACAGGTTCGCTATACGTGGCGCGGAATGTTCTATTTGTGGTTCAGATTTCTGTGGGACTTCGTCAGGCTCTAGTGTCCTGTCCCCTAAATAAGAGGTATATTGTTGCGATCAAAATGGGCCGACGGCAAGGCGCGAGGAGGGAGCATATCTAAATCGATACGTGACCAACGAGCAACGCGGCCGCCGGCCCATTTTCATGGCAACCCTCCGGGCCGGGGCCAGTTGGCTGTTTTTCCGCGTTGCTCGCTCGACCCGTATGGCTCACATACGGGCGCTTCGCTCGCGCCTTGAAAAACAGCCAACTGACCTCCGGCAATATGCCTCTTATTTAGGGGACAGGACACTAGATAGCGAGCTTACAACGTGACCTCCCCGTCCTGGTAGGTGCCCGAAGGAACAGCTTTCGTCTCTTCACCTTGGGCGACGAATTTGACTTCTCCGACGATTTCCACGCCCGGTTCGAAGATCATTTTGCCTTCGATGGTGAGGCTTCGGCAACGCATCAGCGACGGCACGCCGAAGGCAATAAGCGTCTCAAATTGATCCACTAACTTGTAGTGGTCGCTCAAATTTACCACTGGCGGCACGTCGCTCCGTTCGGGCCGCAGGACGAGCTTGAATTCAGAATCCAATTCATAAGCGTCGGAACGGACGGCCAATAAGTCGGCGGTCGTCTTGACCGGTGCAAAACGATCGCGAGATACCTCAATCGCTCCAGCGCCGTCAAAACATTCAATTGCGGCTCCCATCGCGGTCTCAAGCTGATAAACCTTAGGGGTTGATTTATCTCGTGGATCGATCGTCTTCTCGTTTCGAATCAGGGGGAGAGGCAGTAAACCGTCGCCCTCTTCCAGGACAGCGCGCAAGGCGTCCAACCGAATCCAGAGATTGTTGGTATTAAAATACCGGTGACGCTCAATATTTTGAAAGTCCCCCAAGTCCTCCTCGGGGCATTGCGCCGATTCGCGCAGCAAAAGACGTTGATCGGCCTTTTTGCGGGCCAAATGGCCGCCCTTCCGATCGGCAGCAGTGCGATTAGTGACCTCCATCAGAAACGGCGCACCGGAGTTAGCAAAAAAGCCTAACAACCGGAGATCCAGGGTGGCACCCAGATTGTCAGAGTTTGAGACGAACAAATACTTTTTGCCTTCGTTCAGCAATCGTTCGAGCAAACCAGAGCCTAACAAAGCCGTATAAAGATCGCCGTGCCCCGGCGGACACCATTCCAACGATCGATTCTGCGGCCATTCGGCGGGCGCCAATGTTTTCACGTCAATCTTTGGCACCCTGTTCTGCATTAACTCCAACTGTTTGGGATCGCCAAGCTCCGGGTAGCGCGCCAGCGCTGCACGGGTATCGCCACTGGTGCTAAAGCTGTTCATGAACACAAGTCTGAGCTGCGAGGCGGCCGCCGAGCGCAAATGCAAGAATTGCCGGGCGATGATATCCAGGAAGGTAAATTCATCTCGGACCCTGAGCAGACTCTTGGCCTTCTCCAAACCCATCCCGGTGCCAAGACCACCGTTCAGCTTTAAAAAAACCGTCTGAGCTACCAGCTCCGACTCCTCCCCCGAGACAGTCTCATCTTCGATGGAAGGCAAGTTTTCGACCGGTGCAATGGAACTCTCCGGTATGAGTCCGGCCTCGTCTCCTGCCAGTTTGCGATATTGATACAGGAAAGCGCGAAGCGCGGCGGAGCTGAGTCCTGCTGCTTCCATTTTTGACCGAATCTGACTCGGGAGATCTTCCATGATGCCAGCCCGAAAATATCACAAGCCAAAGCGCTTGTGATATTCTCGCTGTAAGGCCGCTTAGACGCGGATTAATACCGATAGAAGTCCGGTTTGTACGGACCCTCTACGGAAATACCAAGATAACCCGCCTGCTTATCGGTTAATTGAGTTAACTTTACTCCGAGTTTGTCGAGGTGCAGACGTGCGACTTTCTCGTCCAGTTTTTTGGGAAGGACATAGACCTTGTTTTCGTAAGTCCCGTGATTTGTAAAGAGCTCAATTTGCGCCATCACCTGGTTGGTGAAGGACGCACTCATGACGAAAGAGGGATGCCCCGTAGCGCAGCCCAAGTTCATCAAGCGACCTTCGGCGAGGATTGTCACCCGTTTACCGTTCGGCCATTCCACCTGATCAACCTGCGGCTTTATGTTGATACGTTTCAGATTCTTATCCTCAAAAACGCTCGCGACGTCAACTTCTAGATCGAAGTGCCCGATATTGGCGACAATCGCCTGGTTCTTCATCGCGTCGAGATGCTCGCGTCTGATAATATCCCGGCATCCGGTGGCCGTAATAAAGATATCCGCTGCGCGAACGACCTCCTCAAGAGTGGCGACCTGGTATCCTTCCATCGCTGCCTGAAGAGCGCAGATCGGGTCGATCTCGGTGACAATGACCCGAGCTCCCTGCCCTTTCAGCGATTGCGCGCACCCTTTTCCCACGTCGCCATACCCACAGACAACAGCCGTTTTACCGGCAATCATCACGTCCGTCGCGCGCTTCAAGCCGTCCAATAGCGATTCACGACAGCCGTAGAGGTTGTCGAACTTCGATTTGGTACAGGAATCGTTGACGTTAAACGCGGGACAGCCAAGTTCGCCGCGTTCCATCATCTGGTAGAGACGATGAACGCCGGTCGTGGTCTCTTCCGAAAGCCCGCGGATCCCCTTTAAGAGTTGCGGATAATTTTGGTGGACGATCGCGGTCAGATCGCCACCGTCGTCCAGGATCATGTTGAGTGGTTGCCGATCGGGCCAGAAAATCGTCTGTTCGATACACCAATCGTATTCTTCCAGTGCCTCGCCTTTCCACGCGAATACCGGGATCCCCTGGGCGGCGAGTGCCGCCGCGGCATGATCCTGGGTCGAGAAGATGTTGCAGCTGGACCAGCGAATCGATGCTCCCAATTCAATCAGCGTTTCGATCAATACCGCCGTTTGTATCGTCATATGCAGGCAGCCTGCAATGCGAGCCCCCGCGAGCGGCCTCGCGGTGCCAAACTCCGCACGGAGAGCCATTAATCCAGGCATCTCCGTCTCGGCTATTTCAATTTCTTTTCGTCCGAACCCGGCTAATGCGAGGTCGGCGACTTTGTAATCTGCGGTTGGTGTTATGGTCCCAGTACTCATGAAGATTGCGATCGGAGATAGTTAGGTGAATGGAACTGTCGAAATGGGTAGAATGTCAGGCGACGTATTGCCTCAGTGCATCGGCCTTGTCCGTCCGTTCCCAGCGAAGAGCTTCGAGATCGTCTTCACGGCCGAAATGCCCATAGTTCGTCGTCTTTCGGTAAATAGGACGGAGCAGTTCGAGCTGCTGGATGATCGCAGCCGGTTTGAAATTGAAAACCTCCCGAACGGCTTGTTCGATTTTCTCTTCGCCCACAGTGGAAGTTTCAAAGGTATCGACAGAGATGCTGACCGGATCCGGATACCCGATGGCATAAGCAAATTGCACTTCGCAGCGGTCCGCAAGCCCGGCGGCAACCACGTTCTTCGCGACATACCTTCCCATGTAAGCGGCTGAACGATCCACTTTAGAGGGATCCTTCCCTGAAAACGCGCCACCACCATGCCGCCCCATGCCGCCGTAGGTGTCGACAATAATTTTGCGTCCGGTCAATCCGGAGTCGCCTTCCGGTCCCCCAATGACGAATCGGCCTGTCGGATTGATGAGATATCGGGTGGAGGAATCGATCCAAGCCTGTGGAATCACTCCCTTGATCACTCGTTCGATTAATGTTTCGCGAATTTCTTTGTGCTTTACGTCAGCCGTATGCTGAGTGGAGATCACCACCGTATCCACCCGGACAGGACGATAGCCTTCGTACTCGATCGAAACCTGCGTCTTGGCGTCGGGCCGAAGCCAAGGAAGTTCGCCGGACTTGCGAAGGCGGGTCAACTCCCGGCCAAGTCTATGGCTCAATTGGATGGGTGCCGGCATCAATTCCGGCGTCTCACGAACGGCAAAGCCAAACATCAGCCCCTGGTCTCCGGCTCCCTGTTCGGCAGTTTCTTTTCCCTCGGCGGCTTTCGCATCGACGCCTTGGGCGATATCCCGCGATTGGGCGCTCAACGCCTGAACAATGACGCATGTATCCGCATGAAACTGGGAGTTTTCATAGACGTAGCCAATTTCACGTATGGCCGAACGGACCTCGTCGAGATAATCGAAGCGGGCGTTGGTGGTAATTTCGCCCGCGATGACCACCAGATTGCCTTTCACGAGAGTTTCGCAAGCCACGCGGCTCTTTGGATCCTGGGCCAGACAAGCATCGAGGATTTGATCTGAAATGGTATCGCAGACTTTATCTGGGTGCCCTTCGGCCACAGATTCGGAGGAAAAGATAGTACGACGCGGCATAATGATAACAAAAAGGGTAAGTTAGGATCAATCGTGGATCGAGAGCGGCAAACGCGGATGCGAATATTGATCAATCATGATACGGTGATATATCGACCGTATTTCCATGACGTCAATGCTGAATTCTCTCCGTATATTATCGGACCCAACTCGGGCTCGTTTGATGCATATCTTACAGAAAGACGAATTATCCGTCGCAGAGATCCAGGAAATTCTCGGAATGGGCCAATCGCGGATCTCTACTCACCTCGCTCGGTTAAAACGAAGTCGTCTGGTCCAGGATCGGCGTGCCGGTAAAAATATTTATTACAGCTGGAATCTCAGCGGGCCGATCAAAGAGCCTGAACTCCAAAACCTCGTCCAGCTCGCCGTCGCGGATATGCCTCAAGCCGTTTTGGATCGCTCCAGCCTGCAGCATGTGATCGCTAAGCGAAAGAACCGCACGCGCGAGTATTTCAACAGGCTCGCCGGAAAGTTCGGACGAAGCTATTGCCCGGGAAGATCGTGGCAAGCACTGGCCCATCTTTTCCTAACCATGGTCCCATCGATTGATGTGGCAGACCTGGGTGCCGGGGAAGGAACACTCTCCCAAATTCTCGCCAAAAGCGCCCGGAAAGTAATCGCGCTCGATATTTCCGAGCGTATGGTCGAAGTCGGTTCCCAACTGGCCAAGGACCAAGGCATTACCAATTTGGAATACCGCCTCGGTGACCTTGAAGACCCGCCCATCTCGGATGATTCGATCGATCTGGCGATTTTTAGCCAGGCACTCCACCACGCCAGCAGCCCGCCAAAAGCGATCGCGGCAGCCAGAAGAATTCTCCGCCACGGCGGACGTCTCGTGCTTCTCGATCTGCTCGCCCACGGCTTTGAGCAGGCCAGAGAATTATACGCGGATCTTTGGCTCGGATTCACCGAAGTCGAACTTTTGCATTTCCTTGAGCAGGCCGGCTTTCGAGAAAACGAAGTACAAATAGTTTCGAGAGAACCGAACAGCCCGTACTTCCAAACGGTGTTGGCCACTGGAGTCAAATGAGCGGCTATTCCTTCGACGGCCGCGGCGGATATCGCTCGAAAGGATAAATCCTTCCTGTGAAAAGGCTTATTCTGCTCTTTCTTCTCAGCCCCTTCGGTTTGTACGCCAACTGGACAGTGCTTGACCGACGCGACCAGCCTGTCCTGGACGGAAAGCTGACTGCCTCAGAGTTCCGCGTGAGAAGCGGTGGCGCGGAAGCTGAAATCGATCTGGTTTATTTCGCCGCGGCTGACGCGAAGCTCGAGGTAGTCGCAAACACGGACGGGAAAATTCGAGGACTACAGGAGGTGATCGAAGCCAGTGGAGGATTGGCGGGAATCAATGGTGGGTATTTTGACGAGAATCTCGACCCAGTTGGGTTGTTGATCAGCAACGATCGCGTGATTCACGTTTTGCAAAGAGCGGAGCTCTTGTCCGGGATATTTTACGTGAAAAATAGACGGCCCTTGCTAGTGCGAACCACAGAATTTGTGGGGACAAAAGGAATCCATCAAGCCATCCAATGCGGGCCGTTCCTTGTCGATGGCGGAAGGACCGTGGCCGGACTCGACCACCGCCGCGTCGCCGCGCGGACCTTCATTTTTTCGTGCGGTCCCTCCGATTGGGGTTTCGGTATCTGCCGATCAGTGACTTTGAAGGAGATGGGCGATATCCTCACGCAAGCGACGATGGTTCCGGCCCACCACATCAACCGCGCGCTAAACTTCGATGGTGGATCCTCTACCACCTTCTACGCCAGAGCCGGAGGCCAGACGATCTTTTCAGAGGGAAGAACGGCCGTGAGTAATTACCTTATCGCGAAAGCCAACCATCAGGAATCGGCGCGCTTTACCGACCCCAGCGCAATGCCCATGTCTAACAACTCTTCGCCAAAATAGGCTGTCTAAATTTTTGATTGATTCCCAGCCAACACTCAAACAATGTCCCGCAGTCCCGGTATGACATCTTTATGAATTTGAAGTTTGCGGTCTTTCTGGGGTCAGCTTATCTCGTCTTCAATCTTGCGGCCTTCGGGCTGGATCCAGAAAAACAGGCGGCCATCGATCGATACAAGAAACCTTTCGCTGTCTACCTGTCTGCCATCGACGATCTCGGATCGGCACTCGATACGCTGACTACTGAATCGGATCTCATAAAGGCTGCGGACAGATTCTGTGACCAGGCCAACAAATTCGTCGACGAGTTCAACGCGAACAAGGAACGGTTCGCAGACTCGCAAATCGTGAAGTCTATGGGCGAAGATCCCGACGCCAAGAGGGCCATGGCAGACTACATGGACTCTCTAAGATCAAAACTCGAAGACGCGCGACCTATTTTTAACCATTTGATCAGCTCTTTGAGCGTGCATTCAGACTCTCGCGAACTCAATCGTGTTCGGGATCGAGTGGCTGCGACATTCCAGCGAATTCAATTACTCTACATGTGACCGGATTTCAGCAAGGCACAAGGATCGCCGGCGGTTTTGTTCTTCGTCTGAGAGCACAAGTTCCTTGTTAAGATCTGCCGGCGGATCAGGCAGAGTGATCCAGGAACGGCAACCGCCGTAGGAAGGGTGAAACGGCAACTCCCAAACTGGCAAAACACGAAACGCGCGCAGAAACGCGACGTGTAAACCTGGTTTACCGTAGTGAAAGCGATCCGCGAGAACATCCGGCTGCAAAACGTGAAGCGCGTCCAAAGCCTGAATCGGGCGCAATTCCCCCAACCAGCCGGCAAACTCAATCTCCACAAATACGGAAATCGCAACGCAGTCATTCCGAGGTATGACATCATGTTCCGGGCTCAGGCGCGTCCGCTCGATATGTTCGTGGAAATAGGTCGGGAATAGAAAAAATCGCCGATGTTTGAATCGGAAGCCTTTCGCACCTTCGGCAATTCCACCCTTTCGAAAAATCAAGCTTGTCCCGCCCTGTTCGATCGACGCACAGACGATGGCCCATTCTTTGAAAGCGGGAACTCCGTTTGAGCGCTTCCCGTCAATCGATTCTTGCGCAGACTCAGCGATCCGTCCATCCATCAGGGTTTGTCTACCACAATCCATCATGATTGCACCGAAGAACTCAGCAGAAAATTCTACCGCTGGCCGGATGGTTCTGATTGCGACAGCCAGGGAATTTTAGTTGGCGCCTTTTATTTCCGCGATAATCTGGAGATCATGTCTGTGAAGATTGATCTGCATTGCCATTCATTCTTTTCTGGCGATGGGGTCAGCAGACCGGAACAACTGATTGAGGCTGCGAGAAAGAAAGGCCTGAATGCTTTTGTGATCACCGACCACAATACCTGTGACGCCATGACCTACCTCCTGGAAAAAAACCTGGCGCGAGAAGATGGCCTGCCGGTGGACAACTTTTTAATCGTTCCGGGCGTCGAAGTCACCACGGCAGAAGGCCACCTGCTCTGTATCGGAGCCAACCTGCCATATTTGAAAGGAACACCTGCGCTTGAGGTCTGTCATTTGATTCACGAGGCGGGGGGCTTGGCAGTCCCCCCTCACCCGTACGACCTTTTCCGCGCCGGCATACGTGAGAACGTCCTGAACACTCTGCCAATTGATGCCATTGAGGTATTCAACGCGGCAAGTACGTTAAAACGATACAACCAATCGGCTTTTAATTACGCGATGAAGCGAGGCCTCGCCATGACGGCGGCCAGCGATGCTCACCATCACGCGGCTATCGGCAGGGCCTACACCATTCTGAAAACGGAAGACTTCTCCGTCCGCGGCGTTCTCAATCAGATTCCGAAACAGAATGACCTGAACCAGGAATACATTTCCGTGAAAGACAGTCTCCGGAAAACCTGGAATAACTGGCTTCGGCTCCGCAAACGAAGGTCGATCAAGGACATGCTATCCAGCAGCGGCGACCAAGACGAGGATTAACCAATTTCAAATCACACGAACCGCCCGAGTCTTATCCAATTTGAGGATTTCTCCGGCAGCGAACGTGATCCGTGCCTTCGTATCGGTAATCTTTTCCCCGCGCCATTGGACACTGCCCTGTTCCACCAGCCGGCGCGCGTCACTCCGCGATTTGACAATACCAAACCCCTTGGAAAAGGCATTAACAACGGCTGAAATGAGGTCATCTCCCAGTTCGGCCGCCGTGATCGTGGGAAGAGCAACGGAGTCCAGATCTCGTTTCCCAAATTGCAGGTTAAACTCCTCGAGAGCAGCCTCCGCCGCCGGAAGATCGTGAAACTGCTCCACTATCCTGGAGGCAAGCTGTTTTTTGGCTTCCATCGGATGGATCGCCGGGACAACTTCTCCAAAAAGAACCTCGTAATACCGGGCCATCAGTACGTCCGAAATACTCATCAGCTTACCGAACATCTCCTTCGGCGCGTCGCAGATGCCCACATAATTGTGCAAGCTCTTGCTCATCTTCTGCACCCCATCAAGTCCTTCGAGGATGGGCTGCAGGCAAGCAACCTGTTGTGACTGGCCCTCTTCTTTCTGCAGCTCTCGTCCCACCATGATGTTAAATAGCTGATCTGTGCCGCCCAATTCCACGTCCGCACGGATCATCACTGAATCCCAGCCCTGCAGGATGGGATATTGCAGTTCGTGCAGAAACACTGGCAATGATCGATCCATTCTGGCCTTGAAATCCTCGCGCTGAAGCATCTGCTGAAGGGTCACCCGGCTGTTCAGCCTGATGACGTCCAGATAATTCATTTTGCCTAGCCATTCGCTATTGAAGACTATCTCGGTACGAGCTGGATCGAGTAATTTAAATGCCTGGGCCTTGTAGGTTTCGGCGTTGGCCATCACCTGCTCGCGAGTCAGCATCGGCCGCATGGTCGATCTGCCGCTCGGATCGCCAACCATGGTGGTGAAATCACCGATGATCAACACCGCGAGATGGCCGAGGTCCTGAAATTGCCTGAGCTTAAAAAGATTGACGGAATGTCCCAAATGCAAATCGGGCGAGGTGGGATCGACCCCGAACTTGACTCGAAGAACGCGACCCTCTCTCAGCTTGTTTATCAGCTCCGATTCATTGATCAACCGCGAGCCGCCCCGTTGCAAAAACTCTGCCGTTCTTTCCGGTGATTCCATTGTTAGAACTAATTGCTCAAGTGCGACGCAAAACCCAGATTTGTTCCTTCCCATATTCGGGGGAGAGCGTTGAAACTCCGAATACTCGGATTCCACCACAAAACCACAACTTTCAACCAATATGTTGGAGCCGGATTCAGATGATTGTGCCAAAACGAACCATCCGCAAAGCAAACCGAGAAGATCCGTTCTGCACGGTTGACAATTGCCACCTCCTGATTAACCTTCCCGACCCTTGATGCTCCAGGATGATCGACATGAAAAGAACCTACCAACCTTCGAAACGCACTCGGAAGCGCCAGTTCGGGTTCCGCGCCCGAATGAAAAGTAAAGGGGGCAGGGCGACTTTGACTCGACGGCGTCAGAGAGGCCGAAGGCGCTTGGTTCCCGGCGGAGTGGAACTGCCCTACGCTCGGCACACCGAAGCCTAGTGCATCTTCATAAGTGGGACGATGCACTAGCAAAGGTATGATCCGCCCCGGGCGGACACGGTTTAAGTTTTGCCGGTCATCCCGCTTAAGGCGCGCCTCAGAGTTTCGGTTGGTCAAGACGTCGGGGAAATCCTGGACCGGAAAGCATCTCGTCCTGGCGGTACTGGCACGCGAAGCTGAGGCAACCTCAAGAATCGGGATTATAACCTCTAAACGGCTTGGTAACGCGGTTACCCGTAACCAGATCCGAAGGAGAATCAGGGAAATTTTCAGGCTGAATCAACACCAAATCCAGACCGGGATCTGGCTTGTTACGATCGCCCGTGTGTCCTCGGCGACCGCCACCTTCGAAGAGATCCGGCGAGACTGGTTGCGGCTGGTGGAGCGCGCCTCTATTTTAGCGCCTGGCTCACATGGCTCGCATTCTCCGGATCTTACTTAAAGTGTACAAAACGACGCTGTCGCCGTTCCTGGCCGCATTGACGGGCGGACCCGGAACTGGATGTCGGTTCAGTCCAACCTGCTCCGAATATTTGGTCGAAGCCATCCAAGTGCACGGCTGGTTGTCTGGGAGCTGGCTGGGCATCAAACGAATTCTTCGTTGTCACCCTTGGGGCAGATCCGGGTATGACCCGGTTCCAAGCAGGCAATTAAAGTGCAAATGAGTTTCTTATTCTAACCGAAGTATGGATCGTACAGCTTGGATAGTAGTCGCACTGGCCACGATCGGCCTTATTGGTTCGATCGTTTGGGAACAACGACAGGTAGCCGAGGCCCGTGTCAAGTATCTGCAGCAACAAGCGGCTCTGGCGGCTCAGTCCACGCCGACGCCACAAGCCACGCAATCACCGGCCCCTTCTTCGGATCAGGGCACCCAGCCTCTAACGGATCAGAAGCCGCGCGAAGAACAACCCGAACAGATTGAGAAGCTCCAGAGCAACGTTGCTGAGCTCAGTTTCTCCAACAACAAAGGTGGGCTCGTGGCGGTGGGACTGCTGCGCCACAGCGCAGAAGAAGGACATCTGGTTCAACTCAATACCGACCGCTCGCCTGCAATTGGAGCGATCACACAAAACCCGAATAATTGGCAGGATGGCGGATACACTCTTTCAACCGATCTTTCTTCTGGCACGGCCACCTTGAAGCGAGCCGCCACTGGAGGGCTCGAGATCAGCAAGGTGTATACTCTGGCGAAGGAAGCCGATCTCAAGGACGATTACCAGGTCAAGCTCGAGATTACGTTTGCCAATCATGGCACTGCAGCTTTTGAGACACCCGGCTACTTTGTCAGCACGGGTGCGGCGGAACCAATCCACCGAACCGATCGGATCTACGCGACCCAGTTTGACTGGTATCGGGACGGAAAATTCAATTCTATCGCGGTCAACTACTTTGACCCTGGAAAACTGTTTGGGTTATTTCAAACAAGTGGCCCGAAGGATGTTTATACCGCGACGGCCGACAAAATACTCTGGTCGGCCGTAAGCAACCAGTATTTCGCCACCATTCTGGCCCCGCAGCAGACCGCTGGCCAGCAGGTCTGGGCGAGGCCGCTGAATATTCCGGATGCCATGGACCAGCCGACCATCAAAGCGATCCAGGGCGCCATCGAGATTCCTGGTTTCAGCTTGCCGGCGGGAGAGACCAAGACCGTCACTTTCGACATTTACGCCGGACCAAAAGAGTTCAGTCGCCTGGCCAGTCTACCAAATGACCAAGCCGATATCATGAATTTCGGCTGGGCAAAATGGGTCAGCGAATTGCTTTTGACGGTGATGATCACGCTGCATGGGTGGGTTAAAAGCTACGCGCTGGCCATCATCATCATGACGATTATCATCCGGTCGCTGCTCTGGCCCCTGCAAAACGCAGCGACCAAATCGATGCGAAAGATGGCCAAACTTTCGCCGATTATGAACGAACTCCGGGCAAAGTACAAAGATGATCCGCAGCGGATGAACCAGGAGACGATGAAGCTTTACAAGGAGTATGGGGTCAATCCTTTTGGCGGCTGCCTTCCGATGCTCGTTCAAATCCCGATCTTTTTTGGTTTTTATGGGATGCTCGATAAAGCGATCGAGCTTCGTAACAGCTCGTTTCTCTGGGTGCACGATTTATCGCAACCGGATACGGTATTCCATCTTGGCGGAATCCCGATCAATATCCTGCCTCTCGTGATGGCCGCGACCCAGCTCTGGCAAATGAGCATCACCCCTAAGACCGGCGACCCGGCTCAGCAGCGGATGTTTCTTTTCATGCCGCTGATTTTCCTGTTTATCTGCTATAATTATGCTTCAGGGTTGGCCTTGTACTGGACGGTGCAAAACCTCTTCTTCGTAGCCCAAATGTACCTGACGAGAAAGCAGGCGGACGCACCTCTCGTCAAAGTTGCACCCCCCCAACCGGTCGCGAAACGAAGAAGCTACCGGTAATCGTCAATGTTTACCTCCAGCAGAAAATGGAAGCCAAGGAGATATTAGACACCATGCTTGGTTACCTCGGGTTCGTGGCAGACATTCAAGAAATCGAGACTGAGAGCGGGCGCCAGCTTCAGGTTTTTACGGCCGAAAGCGAAGCGTTGATCGGTCCTGAAGGCGAGACGTTGGAAGATTTGCAATTTCTCTTAAACCGGATTCTTCAGGCTCGCGACCGAAACGCGGGCCGCGTACAGGTCGACGTCGGCCATTGGCGCGCCATGCGGGACGACAAGCTGCGGCAGCGGGTCCGTCAGATGGCCGATACTGTCCGGATTTCCGGTCGGCCGGTCAAACTCGAGCCCATGAATTCCTACGATCGCCGGATCGTTCATAACACGTTGAAAGAAGATCCTGATGTGATGACTTTCAGCCCAAGCGATGACGCCCGAATCAAACGCATCACTCTCCAGAAAAGGCGTCGGTGAAGCGGAGGATCCCAATCGTCCCCGTCGTGGTTCTCGTCCTCGACTGCCGGCGTAACTAGCCAGCTAGGGCATTTTTAAGGTAGCAATTGCGGCCAGCACCTGCTCACTCGTCTTCTGGTAGACTTCACGATTGGCAGCGACGAAGTCTTCTTGTTTGAACCGCAGCGGCTTGCCGACGACCACGGTGATCGGGTGCGGCCTGATTTTCCCGCCTTTCGGCCAAGCTTCGAAGGAGCCAAAGATTCGCATCGGGACGACCGGAGCGAGCGTTTTGGCGATGATCATGCCGATCCCAGGTCGGGCCTGCTGGAGTTGTCCGGTCAGCGAGCGAGTGCCCTCCGGGAAAATGACCGTGCGATGCCCCTCTTTGAGCAGCTTGATGATCGCGCGAAGCGCGGTAAGATCGCCGCGCGTGAGATCAACTGGAAACGCGTTCACCCGGGAAATAATCGGTCCGAGCAGTCTCTTTTCGAATAGTGTCTTACGCGCCAAGAAGTAAACTTCGTTCTTGCAGGTAATACCGACCAACGGAGGATCGAGATAGCTTTGGTGATTCGCAGCCATGATGGCCGGACCCTCTTCGATAATGTTCTCCTGACCATAAGCGCGATACTGGAAGGCGGCCCTGGCGATTGTCGCGCTCAGTGTATAACCCAACCAGTAGAGGGGCTTCATCAATCAAGGCGGAGAGCTTCGCCAAGCCCCTGCATTTTAAGGCGTCCGACAATCTCTCCCACCACGCCATCAATCGTCAGGGTCGAACTATCGATTACGTGCGCATCCTCGGCAATCGTTAACGGCGAGGAACGCCTGGAAGAATCTGCTCGATCCCGGAAAAACAGATCGTCGCGTTGGCCTTGGATTGCTCGCCTTTGCGCACGAACCTCGAGGGAAGCATCGATGTAAAATTTGTAAGGCGTATCGGGAAAGACTATGGAGCCAATGTCTCGCCCCTCCATCACCAGGTCGTCCTTAGTCAGAAATGTCCGCAGATGCGCCACCAGAAATTCGCGCACCTCCGCAATGGCGGAAATAGCGGAAACCGTCCGATTGACTTCTTCATCACGCAAGTGGGGCTCGGGATTCACTCCATTCACTGAAAAAACCATCTCTTTCCCCTTGAGATCAAAGCTGAAGACCGATTTTCGCATTTGGCCGCAAACTGCGCCGGCATCGGTCGGCCGGATATGGTGCTCGCTGGTAAGCCAGGCGATCCCGCGATAAAGCGCGCCGCTGTTGACGTAAGAAAAACCCAGCCGTTTGGCGAGCTTGCGCGCGACCGTGCTCTTCCCGGAAGCGGCCGGTCCATCAATCGCAATCACCGAAAATTCGGGGACATCGTCCGGATTCAATTCTTTTCTAAAGCTTCGGCTTGGTTAATGACAAGGGTGGGTGGCTTCTGGTCTGGAGCCAGGAATCTCTGCAGCTGCGCAGCGAATCCCGGGTACGAAGTGGCGATGCAGTCAACGTCTTCGATCACAGTCTGATCACGGGCAAACATGCCTGCAATTGCGAAGGCCATGGCAATGCGATGGTCGCCGTAGCTTTTCACCCGGGCTCCCAAGAGCGGGTTGCCACCGTAAATCTCCAGCCCATCGTCCAACTCAACGACTTCGGCACCCATAGCAGTCAAGTTTGTCGCAATGGCCGCGAGACGGTCGGTTTCTTTCACCCGCAATTCCTTGGCATCGCAAATCACTGTCTTACCCTGGGCCAATGCGCCCGCTACAGCGAGGATCGGGATCTCATCAATGACATTTGGCACTTCGTCCCCTGCGATAACCGTTCCACGCAGCCGTCCACCCTGGATCCGGATTTCGCCTCTGGGTTCCACCTGGTCGCAGTCCGCGATCACTTCGCGCACTCGCGCTCCCATGCGTAAGAGCACCGAAAGGATACCCGTGCGAGTCTTGTTCAACCCGATATCGCGGACCAGAAGATCCGAATCCTCTCGCGCTGCGGCAGCCACCAACCAGAAAGCAGCGCTTGAGATGTCTCCGGGAACCGTAAAGTCCCTGGATTCTGGAACTTGGTCACCATACAAGGAAATGGCAAACCCCTGCCCAATTTTCTCCCGTTGCGATTGAACAAGGAAATAAGACATCATTCTTTCGGTATGATCTCGGGTGGGAAACGGCTCCACTACCGTGGTCTTGCCAGATGCTCTAAGTGCTGCGAATAAAATTGCGCTTTTGACTTGGGCGCTCGCGATCGGAAGCTCGTACCGAATCGAGCGTAGCCGAGTTCCACGAATGACGAGCGGGGCTGCACCGTTCGGTCCGATGGCCTCAATCGATGCGCCCATCTGCGTCAGCGGCTCGATGACCCGCCGCATCGGTCGCGACGAAAGCGAGCTGTCACCGATCAATTTTGACTCAAAAGGCTGTGTCGCAGCGAGCCCGCAAAGCAATCGCATCAAAGTCCCGGAGTTGCCACAATCAATGGCCTGAGAAGAAGGATGAAGATTTCCTCCCTGGCCGTAGATTATCAGCGTCGTTTCTTCCGGTTCCTCGATCGTTATGCCGAAATTTCGCATGGCGTTGACCGTGCATTGGCAATCCTGACTGGGAAGGAAGCCGCGGACTACGCAGGTGCCATTCGAGATCGCGGAGAGCAGAACCGCGCGATGCGACATACTCTTATCGCCTGGAACTCGAATCTCCGCTTCGATCGTCGGTGCCCTAGAAACCAATAGATTTGACATAACGCACTATGGCGATAACCTATCGCGATTCTCCTTGGCGTCGTCGAGCAAAGCTTGCAATTTTTTGGCATCTTTTTTGGCCAGCAAAGTCATCGTTTCTTCCAGCTCTTTTTTGAACGAGCGGAGGTGCTCTTGCAAGGTGTCGGCGTTCGAGAGCAGAATGTCCGCCCAGAGCTCAGGCGCACCGGAGGCTATGCGAGTTGCGTCACGAAATCCGGGTCCGCAGAGGTTGAGCGCCGCTCTGTTCGTGGCCGCCACGTGCCGGACCAGCAGCGCGGCGATCAAATGCGGTAGATGACTCATGGCTGCCACTAGCTGGTCATGCGCTGTGACGCTCACCAGCACGACCCGGGTGCCCAATTTTTCCCAAAACCCAGTCACCAGCACACCGGCCGCCCTGGAGGCCAATTCCGGACACAGAAATGTCACCGCACCGGTAAACAAATCGTCGCGCGCGGACTCAGGCCCGGACTTTTCCGAGCCGGCCATCGGATGGGCAGGAACGTACTCGCAACGACCTCTCAACGCCTCTGCGAGGTCCTCCGCAATCGGTCGCTTGACGCTCGCCACATCCGAAACCACATGATCAGAATTCACCAGGCCATGTAAGGCCTTCCCGATCGGTGCGAGTGCCCCGATCGGAGTCGCCAGGATGATCAGCCGGCTCTTCGACACGAGCTCGGTGAGATCATTGACTACCGATGCGGTTCGAAACTTCGGTCCAGCCAACTTTTCTGAACCAAGGCGATCGTACAAGAAGACCTTATATCCGGCACGCAGGGCAGCGAGGGCAATTGACCCGCCCATCATTCCCACCCCGACAACGCCCACGCTGCTCGCCTCCATAATCGCCAAAGCAAAACGGGACGCCTGCCAATGCGCGTCCCCGCTAAGACTCAGTATCGAAACCCTTAAACTATGATTTAAGGCACCAGAAAGATCTTTCCCGTGTACGGGTCTTTCACCTCCGCACCTGGCGGATAGCCTTCTACGTCAACTTCACCTGCATTCGGGGCATACGGGCTGATGACGCGTCCGGTTTTGCCAGGCACTTTGGTGGCCACGGGATAATTCTGCGGCTGTGCAGGCGCTGTGGGAGAGGGCGTCGGAAAAGCCTCCGGAGGCGGAGATTCCTCCGTGGTCGGCTCCTCTGCTGGTGTCTTTTTTGGTACCGCTGTCACGGGGGGCGTTGGGGTCGGGACGCTACCGTAGCCGTAGCGATTCCCCGTGCCCGCTGTTTTCGGCCCGCTTGTTTGACAAGCAACCAGCGCCACACCAAGAGCGACTGGAGCCAGAAGGATGAGGTGACGAATCATAGGGAAATGTATCCGACCAGCATTAATTCATCCAAGTTCGAATGACAATCTAAAATCGGACCGGCCCGGTTCACCGGATCGTCAATTCCCCCCCACCTGGCTCCGCAGAAACTGGATCAACAGGCGGAGCCGCTCACAAACTTCGTATGCTTCGAGGAGTTTTTGCCGCTGGAAAGGTTCTCCCACAAAAGCAGCTGCTACCACATCGGAAAGGATTTCCGGAGAATCAATCTGCTTCAGATGCTCCATCAGGTTGGGTGGCAGCGGAACGCCAATTTTTTCGATCCGTAGACAAAACTCTTTTACCTTTTCGCTCAGGGCTTCCGCTTCCACTGGATTACCCGGAATCGACTTCGCGATCTCAATTCTTGCGATTTGGAACGGACTTTCCTGCGTTAAGGTAACCAGTCGGACACGCGTTAATCCCTGCAAGACCAGATTTGAAGTTCCGTTCTCGTTGCCCACGCACGCACGTATCAGTCCGACGCCGGCCACAGGGCAAAGATGCTCCATCGCTGCTGCTTCCTGGATTCCCCTCTTGATCAGGGCCACAGAGAACATGCGGTCGCCAGCCAGGCTGTGGGTGAGCATTTCGCAGTAACGTCTCTCAAAGATATGCAAAGGCAGTAGTGAATGCGGAAAGAGCACGGCATTGGGCAAAGGCATCACAGCTACTTCTGTGGGTATTTCCATCATGGCGCAGGGGTTGAAGCTGCATGCGGAAGGGAGCTGCTTTCCCCCGGCGGAACTTTCGTCGCCGCCCGTCCCTCTGAGTTTCGTGCCGCAAGATATTGAGCAATCTGATGCACGTCCTTATCTCCGCGGCCGGACAAGTTAATAATGACCACCTGGTCTCGATTCATTTCCCGCGCATGCTTGATCAGATAAGCGACAGCATGGGTTGACTCAAGGGCCGGTAGAATCCCCTCAGTGCGGGATAATTCCAGGAACGCCTCCAGAACGGCATCATCCGTGGCGTAATCGTATTGGACTCTGCCTATATCGCGCAAATAGCTATGCTCGGGCCCGACAGCGGCGTAGTCCAGACCGGCCGACACAGAATGAGTAAGTTGAATCTGGCCGTCATCATCCGCGAGCAACCAGGTTTTTGTCCCTTGCAGCACCCCAAGCTTACCAGTCTGAAAACGCGCTGCATGGTCGCCGGGACGAATTCCGCGGCCCCCAGCCTCCACTCCAACCATCCGAACCCCGGCATCGTCCAGGAACGGATAGAAAAGCCCGATGGCGTTGCTGCCGCCTCCGACGCATGCCACCAACAGATCCGGCAGACGTTCTTCCTGTTCAAGAATCTGTCCTCTTGCCTCTTCCCCGATCACCCGGTGCAGATCACGAACCAGCATTGGGTACGGATGCGGACCGTACGACGTGCCCAGAAGATAGTGGGTGGATCGAACGTTGGTGACCCAGTCACGCATGGCTTCGTTAATCGCTTCCTTCAGCGTCGCCTGACCGGCAGTTACGGCAACGACTTTCGCCCCAAGGAACTCCATTCTCGTTACATTTAACGACTGACGTTCCATATCGACCTTCCCCATGTAGATAACGCATTCGAAACCAAACCGGGCCGCCACGGACGCTGTCGCGACGCCGTGTTGTCCCGCGCCTGTTTCTGCGATGACCCGGGTCTTACCCATGCGCCTGGCCAGCAGGATCTGGCCCATCGCGTTATTGATCTTGTGCGCTCCGGTATGCAAAAGGTCTTCCCTCTTCAAATAGATCCGGGGTCCTTTCAGTCTCTCCGTGAGTCGCTCGGCAAAATAGAGGGGCGTCGGCCGCCCGCAAAACGATCTCAACAATTGATCAAGCTCGAGCTTAAAATTTGGATCTCTTCGGGCCCGGTCGTACTCGTCCCTCAATTCAGAGATCGCAGGCATCAATGTTTCTGGGACGAACACTCCGCCATAGGGTCCGAAGTGACCCTGAACATCTGGCACCTGGTTGAGATCAGCAGGGATACGCATAGGAATGGTCAGACCATCGTCGGTGCTCGCGGGAGGAATCAAGGAATTCTTTGGAGTCAGATCTCGATGGACGGTGGCCGCTCACCCATTCGCCGCCGACGAGCCGATACGTTCCATGGCCCGGCGAACCGCGCGACGGTGCGGTGAAGGCATAGGAACTGTATCGAGTAGTTCCAGTCCGTGCCAAACCTGGCCGCAGCCCAACGTGGCGGGTGGCTCCTCAAAAAATATGTTCAGGCGAACCACATAACGAGTGATCGGAAAGCTCAAGCTAAGAAGCGGGAGATTCACCTCCATGCGCGCACCTGATTCAGAATTTTGCGCCAGAACTGGTAGAGTCCACAAACCGCGCCAACGTCTGCCTCGGCTCTGCTCCAACAGGATCCTGCCCTCTTTCAAGGCCAGGTAATGATTCTCCACTTTTTTTTCGACGGGTTGTCGTTCTCTCCTCTTAGGGAGCGACTCAGGGTCCTTGGTTGCGCAAAAGGATCGCACCGGACAAATGAGGCAGAGCGGCTTCCCAGGCAAACAGATCGTCGCACCGAGCTCCATCAAGGCCGAATTCAATAGACGCGGATGGGTACTCTGAACGTAACCCGCCGCAAAATCCCAAAGGACTCGGCCCCCACTCGCCTGGTCCACTGGTTCCTGTAAATTCAAAATCCGGCTCAGGGCTCTTTCGATGTTTGCATCTACGATCGGTGCCGGCTGGTCAAACGCGAAGCTCGCGATCGCGCCGGCCGTATATCTTCCGATGCCGGGCAAGGTCAGCAATTCCTCCGCCCTCGAAGGAAACTTTTCGTTCCGCTCGGAGACAATGATTTTCGCGCATTGGTGCAGATTGCGGGCCCGGTTGTAGTAGCCTAACCCTTGCCAGGCATGAAGCACCTCGGATTCATCTGCCTTTGCCAGGTCGTGAATGGTCGGAAATCGCTTGAGCCAGCGATGATAGTAGGGGATAACGGTCGCGACTTGGGTCTGCTGCAGCATCAGCTCCGAGACCAGGATTCGATAAGGATCCCTGGTTGCGCGCCACGGCAACAGGCGGCCGTGATCTTGAAACCATGCCGCCAGCTCCGCGCGAAACTCCGTGATTTTGCTGAAATGTTGTTCCATTCTAACCAGCCGGTGAACTCTTATACGATAGCTATCCAACCTTCCCAGGCTGAAGCGCTCAGGAATCTTTTAAAGGAACAAGGATTCGAATTTCACGTTCGACCCTACACAATCTTTTTCGCCCAAAAAGCAAAACTATCCGTGGCCGTGTACGAAAAGGGCCCGAAGGTAGTCGTTCAAGGGAAAGAAACCGAAGATTTCGTCCGCTTCTATCTCGAGCCGGAAATCTTGAAAGAGGCGCGAATCGGCTACGAAGAGGTGCTTAATCCTGCGATGTTCGAGCCGCATTTCGGGATCGACGAGAGCGGGAAAGGCGACTTCTTCGGGCCATTAGTCATTGCGGGAGTGTACGTCGATCGCGAGATCGCGCGCCAACTTCTTGCTCTTGGGGTGACGGACAGCAAAAAAATCGGTTCAGACGCCAAAATCCGACAGCTCGCGAAGGAAATCGAAAAAACACCCGGTCTCGCAGCCAACATCGTTCTTATCGGGCCGGAAAAATACAATTTGCTCTACGAAAAACTCGCTAATCTGAACGATTTGCTGGCATGGGGTCACGCACGGGTTATTGAGAATCTGTTGCTGCTCAGACCGGATTGTAAAAGGTCGCTTTCCGATAAATTTGCTAATGAGCGAGTGATCCAGCGAGCGCTCTTGAAGCAGGCGAAAGAGATCCAAATAGATCAGCAAACCAAGGCAGAATCGGATATCGCCGTTGCTGCCGCGTCGATCCTTGCTCGGGAAAGGTTTGTCCGCTGGATGGACGCTCGCGGCAAGGCGCTGGGGATCGCCCTTCCAAAAGGTGTCTCTGCGGCGGTCAAATCGGCCGCGCGAGCCGTTGTTGAAAAAGGAGGACGCGACTCTTTGCGAACAGTTGCAAAAATGCACTTCCGAACTTCGGCCGAAGTGCTGGAAGAGACCACCAACGAGGCCAAGGGCTAGTGTACCGTCTCCTAAATCCCTCGTCGATCAGCCGCAATGTCGCCACTAAATCCTTGCCTGATTCGCATTCTGGTCGATAGTTCGAAAAGGCTTAACGTCGGACGGTTAAGCAACGGCACTGCGGGTAAAAGGGCTACCGGAAGTGCCAGATAAACTCGAACCCGTGAGAGGATTCGCAATGGCTAACCTGACAAAACGGGACATCGTTGTAAAGATCAGTAATGACACCGGCTTAGTTCAACATCAAGTGTTTGACGTGGTCCAGAGGACGCTCGATTTGATTACGGATACCTTGGCGCGCGGCGAAGACGTAGAGCTACGAAATTTTGGGATATTTGAGGTTCGGC
>JAFAKL010000439.1 GCA_019235445.1 Verrucomicrobiota bacterium
TCATGCGCGATACAGGGTTCGAACCTGTGACCCCTACCGTGTCAAGGTAGTGCTCTACCACTGAGCTAACCGCGCGCTGGATCAAAAGTGGAGTTATCTAAGTCCAAAGAAAGCGAGGCGCAACCCTGTTTTTGGACTGAGCGGCTGCCACCGAACAAGCCGCAAATCGGAAACGCAGGCTGTCATCGGCGAATCGAATTGTAGATCGAAAAACTATTTTCGTTTGGCGGCCTCTTCGTCGAGAGCGGCTTTCACTGTGACTTCGATATCCTCGTAGAGCGATTGATCGGCTCGAAGCGCCTCTTTGGCGGCGTCTCTCCCCTGGGCCAGTTGCTGCCCTTTGTACGAGATCCAGGAACCGCGTTTTTCGAGGATATTTTTCTCCAGGGCCAGGTCGAGGAGGGCGCCTACGTTGGAGATTCCTTCATTGTACATAATGTCGAATTCCGCCTCAGTGAAAGGAGGAGCAACCTTGTTCTTGACCACCTTGATCTTGGTCCGGTTGCCGATCACCACCCCGTCCGTCTGTTTGATCGCGCTGATTCGGCGAATGTCGATGCGAACGCTGGCATAGAACTTCAGGGCCTTTCCGCCCGGCGTAGTTTCCGGATTACCGAACATGACGCCAATTTTTTCCCGGATCTGATTGGTGAAAATACAGGTGGTTCGTGCTTTGGAAATGAGAGCGGTCAATTTGCGCAGCGCGGCGCTCATGAGCCGAGCCTGCGCTCCAACGGTGGCGTCACCGATCTCGCCCTCCAGTTCAGCTTTAGTGACTAGGGCTGCAACGGAGTCGATGACAATGACATCGAGAGCATTGGAGCGAATTAAAGTCTCACAGATGCGCAAGGCTTCTTCCCCGGAACTGGGCTGAGAGACGAGCAGATCGTCCAGATTGACCCCCAGCCGTCGCGCATACTGCGGATCGAGTGCGTGCTCCACATCGATGAATCCAGCCAGGCCTCCACGTTTTTGAGCCTGGGCAATGACGGTCAACGTTAATGTCGTCTTGCCGGAGGACTCCGGGCCGAAAATCTCGATCACTCGTCCGCGAGGAAATCCGCCCACGCCGAGAGCGCGATCGATCAAGATGTTGCCCGTCGGGATTACTTCAACTGGCAGAACATGATCGTCCCCGAGTCTCATGATGGCGCCTTCCCCGTAATCCTTCGCGATCTGCTGGAGAGCCAAATCCAGGTTTTTCTTGCGCGCAATGTACGCAGGATCGGGAGAGCTTACCTCAGAATTTTTGGCTGCCATGATGCCGTTCATGATGAGCGAGGACGGTACGGAAAACAAATCAGAAAATCTTCGCTCTCTTCTGAGGAAGCCTAGGGATTCAGGAGGCGGTGCACTAGATCAGCTTATTTCCACCACCAGTTTGCCGATTGTCTTTCTCGATTCCAGGTCGCGATGAGCCTCCACCACTTTGGCTAACGGGTAAATGCGCCCGATACGCAACTGCAGCGTTTTCTGTGCGACCCAGTTCAGCACCTTGGTGGCGCGATGGCTGAAGCTGGCCGGGTCGCCGACGTAATGGGCGAGGCTGGGGCGGGTCAGATACAAGGAGCCTTTCTGAGAAAGCACCAGGGGATCAATCGGCGGAACCGCGCCGCTGGATTGTCCGAACAATACTAGCATCCCGAGAGGACGAAGGACATTCAAACTCCCTTCGTACGTGGTCAAGCCGACGGAATCGTAGACGACATGAACGCCCTTTCCTTGGGTGAACTGCTTGACCGCTTCCGCAAAGTCGGTCTGAGTATAAAGGATAGTCTCGTCAGCTCCAGCTTCACGGGCGAGCGCAGCCTTTTCCGGAGTGGAGACTGTGGTGTAAACGGTGGCTCCCTTTTGTTTGAGGAGCTGAATCAGTAACAGGCCGACGCCCCCTGCACCCGCATGTACTAAAGCGATGTCGTCGCGTTGAGCAGGATAGGTGCTTTCACAAAGGTATTGTGCGGTGATACCCTGAGCCAGAGCGGCTGCTGCGGATCGGCTGTCGACTCCATCGGGAAGGACAACCACTTTCCAAGCCGGGACCGCCGCGAACTCCGCGTAGGCTCCCGGATGTTGGGTCCAGGCCACCCGGGTCCCCTCTTTAAAGCCGGTTTGAGCACCGGCCTTGGCGAGGACGCCAGCGCCTTCGATCCCCGGCCCAAACGGCAAAGGCATTTTGTAAAGGCCTTGACGCTGGTAAATATCGATATAATTCACACCAGCGGCTTCAACTCGGATCAGAACCTGGTCCGGCTGGATTTCAGGAACAGGTACCTCCTCCAAACGATAGACCTCCGGACCTCCATAATCGTGAAATCGAATAGCTTTCATGGGCTGAATTTCTCATCCTTCGCTCTGCAAAGACAAGAGCCAAGACCGGCGGGGGACTGGAAGCGAGGGCATTCGCTTTTTGCTGGAAAACCTGGCCGGGCGAGACCCTCCTCCTAAACAAAAAGAGGGCGCAGACCAGACGGTCTGCGCCTCGTTTTATTGTGCTCGCTTAATTATTAGTCCACAGTGATCTTGCGCGGTTTGACGCTCTCAGCTTTTGGCAGCGTAAGGGTCAAAACGCCATGATCGATGCGAGCGGAGATGCGTGCCGTGTCAACCGCCGGGTCGAGTTCGTAGACACGCCGAAAATCGTTTGGACGCATTTCGCGATAGATCGGTTCCCCGGGAGACTCCTGGGGATGGCGGTGACCTAGAATCGTCAACTCACCGTTATTGACCGTGATTTCGAGGCCGGACTTGTCGACGCCCGGCATTTCCGCGCGGACCGTGTAGCCATCTTTGGTGGATTCCACATCCGCGAAGGGAATCACATATTGGGCCGGTGGTTTTTGGTGCTGCTGGTCCTGACGCGTCAGAGCGGCAGATTCAGGTTGCTTCTGGTCGGCGACGTTCATGTTCTTCTCCATTTTTTTGCAGCTGAGGTTGAATTTCGGCTCTGCGGTAGGTTAGTTGACAGAGACTGGAATCTGCTTGGGTTTTGCTTCTTCTGCCTTCGGGAGTACCACCTTAAGGATTCCGTCCTTATAGGTCGCATTGACCTTCTCCGCGCTCACCGGCACCGGAAGGGTGAGGCTCCGTTGGAACTTGCCGAAAAATCGCTCACTTCGGGAGCCCTGATCATTTTCGGTCGCCTGCTTTCGTTCGCCACTGATGGTGAGGGTATCGCCGTTCAAGGAGATCTCAATGTCTTCCTTCTTCATCCCTGGAAGCTCGGCGTACACGGTGTACTGATCGTTGTTATGGTAGACGTCGACAGCAGGGCTCCATTGGTTCAATGAGCCCAAGGGCCGGAAGAATGAGCCGAATGAGGTTTCAAGCACTCGGTCCCACTCGTCACGCATATTGGTGAGCCGATCGAAGGCGGCAGACAGGTCAGTTTGGGGATATCTTTGATATCGCACGATGTTCATACAATTCACTTTCCTTTTTTAAACTTTTCCAAAGGAAGGTCAAGCTTGAGCCATGCCAAGAAAGCGCCGTATCCATAACCACTTAGAACGACGGGACTTATGAAAAAGCGCCGTCCGTCCAAGGCGTCGATCGTGCGCCATTGTGTCTCAAATGTTCAGGGCCAGAATGACCGGCTGAGCCAATGCGTCAAATTGGCCCAAGATAGGCACTGACCGGTAAGCGCGTCCCTGCGGCCGGCGCGTCGGGCGCGTCCAAAGCAGGCTACTTTGGCCTAGCCTCCCCGCTGCTCTTCAGGAATTGGCGTTGGCTAATCTGTGTACTGGCGGTAAGTTTGTAATTCAGACA
>JAFAKL010000534.1 GCA_019235445.1 Verrucomicrobiota bacterium
GCGCCATCCGGACGGCCGTGTAGAACGCATTGGATTTTCGTCGCCTTACTGATTTTCGGCTTTCACTGGATTTTCCCTTGCTCAAGCGAACTCACGCGCTCCGGCTACGCGGCCACTGGACGGACTGAATATCATAGGCGTCCCGCCTGTGTTCTTGTCTCGGGGCTACCAGCCATTTGCTCGACATCAACTCCACGGGGCTGCGTTTGGCCGTGCCAGACTTCCCCTGTTTCGGCGCTTAATATTCAATTCTCGGCTGCCCTTTTGATCTTATTTGATTTTCGTATCAGGGAATACGGGCGGGAAAACCCGGACATATAACAGAGGGCCGACAAAGAACGCGATAGAGCGATCGAGGTTACTAACCCAAACCTCAGCGGTGCCGTCGCAAAAGGGGGCGCGTTTTTCCTGGATCTCGGAGGCGGAATCAGAGGGGAAAACAATCTCGATCCAGATTTCCTATGATGCTTTCGCTATGATGTAACCCGAAAGTGGTATAGCACAACCCGTGATCCATTATAAGATGGAAGCTAATGTTGAAGATGAGCCAGCGTAATCTTCGCGCTGCAGTCCCGCTTCAACGAACCGTCACATCGTAATATTATGGCCGACCTGAACCCACAACCATTGCCTCCGAAATCCATTCCCTTCGATGCCTTCGTCGAAAGTACAACGCAAGCTGTTCTCCGCGCCGTTCAAGCCCAAAGCGCCACCTCGGGATCGAGCGCGCCTATACGACCTCCGAGAATTATCATCGGCATCATCGCGGAACCTCCTTACGAACTGAGCCAGACTGTTGAGGTGTGATAAGCATCAACGGTTAAGAATCGGCGCGACTGCCTATAGATATGTCATCCTGCACGACACCTGCGGGCGATGGGATAGTTCTGTGCCCAAGCGCTCAACCCGACATGCCTGGCAGCAGGATTCTTGGAATTGTCCAAGGCACTGTCGAGCAGCCGCGCGTGATTCCTCTGGAGCACCCGCGACCAGTGGTTCCGGAGCTGCTTGCTCTGACCGCCCCGGTCAGCCCGACAGAAGTGTTCCGGTTTACGGCGCCCTGCGCCGCCACAGGTTGCCGCCACTTCGATGGCACTGACTGTCGGTTGGCTCAACGTATAGTAAAGATGCAGCCAGCCATCGCAGAGACACTTCCCATTTGCCGGATTCGCCCCCATTGCCGCTGGTGGTTACAGGAGGGCAGGGCCGCCTGCAAGCGTTGTCCCGGAATTGTGACCGAAGTCGTTTTTCCCGATGAGGCCACCCGCCAATTGGCGGCTCCGTATTAAATCACCGGTCAAGGTAACGCAGACATCATGGCTGCATTTGCAAAGCGAGGACGCTTTGCCTACAAGTGCCGTGCCATCGTAAGTAATGCGTCCCCGCCTTACCTTCACGCGCTTTCAGCGCGTGACGGAGTTTGGACATTTCGAACACCATTTTCAGGCCTAGGTGCCTCTCCGAAGAAGGTACCCCGGAGGAGCACTGGCCCTGAACCGGAGTGACCCCCCTTAGGCGCCAACCTAACTTAAGGAAAATTTTACAACGAAAGCGCGCAGCCTGTCCCCGGAGGGACCGAACGAAAGTAGCCTGGCACGAAGTGCCTGGAAGCAAGAGAAAAGTGGACCCGTCCCGTAGAGACGGCTGAACTGCTCACTAGTCCCAGAGATATTTTTCGAGGAAAGGAGAATGACACATTTAGAGGAAACCTTGATCAACCGTCCCTACGGGACTAGGACGCCTCTTTTTTCTTTTTTCCAGGCACTTCGTGCCAGGCTACCCTCATTTTAATCCCTCCGGGATAAATGCGTCACGGCACCTCCCTGCCGCTGCGATAAGTTAACGCTTATGGGGCAGAGCCCCAGGAAAGGGTTGGCTGGCGCCTCCGGCGCCGCAAGGGTCAAAATTTTCGGCGCAATAAATTGGGGACCGGTCAACGGACATGGGGACCGGTCAAATATCAAATATTGGCTTTCCACAGTGAACATCTGGCCCCCAGGCCCTTGATTGAGCCGTCGTTCGGACAGACACCGGCGAGCTGCCGGTCCTACTTTGGACCCGGTGATGCGCCCACCTCAGTGGTGGCCACGCGGAGTCGAGCATTTTTGAGGCGCATCTTCGTCATGGTGCGAGGAACGCACTGGACCAAAACAGGCGAACGCATCGCGTTGATATGTGCCGATTTTTTGTTATTAATGACGGGCATGACGCTTGGCCGATCCGCTTTTTTCTTGCTGGCTCTGGCGTTCCTCTTCTCCTCCTGCACGACGAAAGACGCTGACCACCGGGTCCTGGTGAGTGTAGCGGATCAAAGCCTGGCGCTCTATCACAAAGAAAGATTGCTTGGTCGCTTTCCGGTTTCGACCTCGAGGTTTGGCTTGGGAGATCGCCCCGGCAGTCGCGCAACACCGCTCGGAAGGCTGGAAGTGGCGAAAAAGATCGGCGCAGGCGCGCCCGTTGGAGCAGTCTTTAGAAGCCGGCGGCAAACCGGTGAAGTGCTGGCGCCAGACTCGCCAGGCCGTGACCCGATTGTCACTCGCATCATTTGGTTGAAAGGGCTCGAACCACAAAACCAGCATGCCTTCATGCGATGCATCTACATCCATGGCACGGCCGAAGAACGCAATGTGGGTCATCCGGCCAGTTTTGGTTGTATACGCATGAAGTCGGCAGATGTCCTGAGAGTCTTCAATGCGGTCGGGGTGGGCGCCACAGTCGATATTATCCCTGGTCCTTTGCCGCACCCGAACCCATCACCTGCTCCAGCGGCTGATCCTCAGCTTGCGAAGGTGCCCCTGGTTGGCCCAGCGCCGTCGGCAACACCCGGAGTATCCGTCCCCGCCCCATCCTCCCGAAGCTGAAACACAGTCTACGATCGCCAGCCAACCTTCTCGTCACCGCGCAAGGGCCAATTCCTTGCATTTGCCGAGATCAAGTTTGCCCGAACCGAGAATCGGAATTTTCTCCACTTTTCTGATCGTACGCGGGACCCAAAGGTTCGGCAGACCGCTTGCCAGGAGGTGTTCCCGAACCTTCTCTGGGGAAAGGTCCCGAATCGCGAGCAGCACCAGCGCTTCGCCTTTGGCCGGATCCGGGACACCCACGATGGCGACCACCCGTTCGTCCACCATTTTCAAGTCGAATGCTTCCACAATTTTTGCCTCGATCGTTTCGTGTGGAACCATTTCGCCGGCGATCTTGGAAAATCGCGAGAGCCGTCCCTCGATATAAAGGAATCCGTCTTCATCGAACCGGCCGAGATCTCCTGTCTTGAACCAGCCGTCACTCAAGACCTCCGCCGTTCGTTCCAGTTCATTCAAGTAACCCTCAAAGATATTCGGCCCCCTTAACCAGAGCATTCCCAATTGGTAAGGCGACCTCAGCGCGTTCGTTTCTGGATCACGGATCTGTGCCGCCTGTCCCGGTAGCAATTTACCCACGGAGCCGACACGGCTGGATGGCTGGACCGTATCGGTCGGCAAGTTCGCCGGAGGATCAGGCAAATTTGTGCTGACCACCGGAGCGGTTTCGGTGAGGCCATAACCCTCCAGCACATGCTTCCCGAATTTTTCTTCAAACGCTTCCCCCAGCTCTCGAGGCAACTTTTCCGCTCCAGTAACAAGAAGTTTGATGCTGGCAAACTGTTTGGGCTCGGCCCGTCGCAGATATCCTCGCAAGAAGGTGGGAGTTGTCACGAGTAACGAGATCTTGTAGCGCTCGATAATCTCAGCGTTCTTGACCACATCGGCCGGAGTCGGATAAGTAATCGCACGTACACCGCCGATCATCGGATACCAAAGGGTCACCGTGCAGCCGAAACTATGGAAGAAGGGAAGCGAGGCCATCACGGAATCCTCCCGTCCAAGATTCAGCATGGAACCAAACTGCAGGACATTCCCCAGCACGTTACGATGACTGAGCACGACTCCTTTGGGTTCGCCGGACGAGCCGCTGGTGAATAAAAGGACTGCCTCTTTACGGTCGCCTTTCCGAGGTAAACCAAGGAGATTGCTCAGCAACCAGGCTGGCGTCACCGCACAAACCACCCGCCAGAGCGCGATTTTCGGTCTGAGCTCCGGTATGAGCTCCTCCAATCGGAAGACATCTTTGGGCCAGGGAAAATCTTCCAGACGCTTCATCACCGGTTTGGCAGAAATCGCATGAAGGATCTGACCCCGGCCAATGGCAGATTGGAGAGCGGCCCGTCCCGCCGTGAAGTTCAAATTGACCGCCACCTTGTTCGCCAAGGTTACCGCGACATTCGCGACCACCGCTCCGGCCCCCGGCGGCAATACGACGGCCACGCGCTCGCCGGCACAATGTTTTTTAATCCATCGGCTGAGCGCAATCGAGGCTGCGAGCAGGTCGCCGCGCTTCAGCACACGGCCGTCCATTCCGTCAATGATCGCTTCATCGAACGGTCTCCGCTTGAGGCCGCGCACTGTCGCGCGGCCAAGGTGACCGGTAAGCTCCGGACGCCTCTGATAACAGAACTCTCCCAGCTCAAGAAGCTTCTCCCGAGCCAGGCCGATGTCTGCCGTGTGGTCGGGTATTGCCGACCCAAACGCTACGGTTGCTATCTGCGGAATTCGCTTCGGCATCTTCAAGAAATATCGCCCACCTTCAAATGAGAAGATCGAACCCCAAAGACCGTCCAGCCAGACCGGGACCACGTCGCACTCGGCTAGCCGGGCAATCAATTCAAATCCCTTGCGCAATTTGACTAAGGTGCCTGTGCGGCTCAGTTCACCCTCAGGAAAAATGCAAACGATCTCGCCTTTTCTGATCCGGCCGGCGGCTTCCCGGATTGCCTCCCTGGCCCGGACATTCGAAATCGGTATCGCTTCGACCAGTCTGAATATTGGGGTCAGCCATCCGATCCGATAGATGGATTGATGGACAATAAATCGAATGGGCCTCGGGCAGGCGAGCTGCAAAACAACTGCGTCCACATACGTCATGTGGTTCGGCACCAACAAAAAGCCCGCTTTCGGCAGATTTTCGCGCCCAAATGTTTTTACCCGGTAAAATAGGCCGGCGACAAGGGTCCCGACGAGCCGAAAGACGATCTGGCGAAACCTCTGGCTGAACGGCTTAGACATGGTCAAAAAACGGGTTAGCACCAACCAAATTTGAGGCGTGGGATCGCAGGGAATATCCAAATCTTCTGGGGCGCGACATGGGGACCACCCGACTATCCATGTTGCCAGAAAACAGGGGACTGACAAATTCAAAAGTAAACAGGAAAATCCTACAAGAAAGAGCGCAGCCTGTCCCGTAGGGACGGTTGATCAAGGTTTCTTCCAAATGTGCCATTCTCCTTCTGGGACTAGGAGCACATCAACCATCCCTCCGGGACGGTCCACTTTTCTCTTGTTTCCAGGCACTTCGTGCCAGGCTACCCTCGTTTTAATCCCTCCGGGATAAATGCGTCACGGCACCTCACTGCCGCTGCGACAAGTTAACGCTTATGGGGCGCAGCCAGGAACGGGTTGGTTGACGTCTCTCCGGCGCCGATACAAAGACGTTGGTAATGTCCAAACTGCCGGACGGCCCGCCCTTGCATCCTGTCTCTCTCGTCGCTAACCTTCCCGCCAATATGTCCGCCACCCCTATGATGCAGCAGTACCAGAGCATCCGGCGGACTTTACCCGAAGGAACTCTGCTCCTTTTTCGTCTCGGCGATTTCTATGAGCTCTTTTTCGAAGACGCGAAAATAGCTGCACCGATTTTGAATGTGGCTTTGACCAAGCGCAACGGTATGCCGATGTGCGGTGTGCCGTTTCACGCCGCAGAGGGGTACGTCGGCCGTTTGATCAAAGCCGGACTGAAAGTCGCGATTTGCGATCAAACAAGCGAGCCGCAGCCGGGCAGGATTGTCGAAAGGCAAGTTAGTCAGATCATTAGTCCGGGCACCGTAAGCGATCTTCAACTTTTGGAGTCCCGCCAGAACAACTTCCTCGCTGCGGTAGGGCGGCGATCCTCTGTCTCAGCCAGGCATTCCTCAGGCGACGCTCGGAAGGAGCTGCACGGACTGGCGTTGCTCGATATCAGTACCGGTGAATTCCGGGTGACGGAGGTGAACTCGTTCAGCGCACTCGAAGATGAACTGGCGCGCTTCAGTCCCTCAGAAGTTCTGGTTCCGGATTCGGACCAGGAACTCATTCGTAAGATTCCGCGAGCCTCTTCCTATGACAGCTATACTTTCGAACTGGAACAAGCTTGTTATCTGCTTCGCGAGCAGTTCTGTGTTCAGTCGCTCGACGGATTCGGGTGTAGCGAGTTGTCGGTTGCAATCGGTGCCGCTGGCGCAATTGTCCACTATCTCAGGCACCAATTGCGGCGACGAACTACGCATATCCGGTCCCTTGGAGTTTTTCTTTCTAATCAATACGTTGCCCTGGACCTTGCCACTCAACAGAACCTCGAGCTGATCCAATCCAGGGGAGCCGGCGAGAATTCCAGCCTGCTCGCGGCTTTGGATCGAACCATGACTCCAATGGGTGGCAGGCTCTTGCGCCAATGGCTCCTAAAGCCCTTGCGGTCTCAGACCGAAATTCGGCAGCGACAGGAGCTCATTCAGCAATTTCTGGATCAACCCTTTCTTCTATGTTCCCTTCGGGAAACCCTCGGCTGTATTCGGGACATCGAACGAACCGTCGGCCGGTTAAGTCAGTTAAGCGGCAACGCCAGGGACATTGTCGCTCTTCGAGTATCGCTTGAGTCGCTGCCTGAACTCAAAAGCCATCTAGCGTCTCTCTCGAAAGCTGTCCTTGCCGACGGGGAGGATCTGTTATTGAACCGGATCGCCGCGGGAATCCCCGAGCTTCCCGGATTGGTCCAACGGTTAATCGATGCATTGGTGGACGAACCCCCGGCGTTGCTCAAGGAAGGCGGAATTTTTCGCGAGGGGTATGATTCAACCCTCGATGAATTGCGAAGCGCTTCCAGGAGCGGAAAAGACTGGATTGCCGCGCTGCAACAACGAGAGATCGAACGCACGGGGATCAAATCATTGAAACTCAGGTTTAATTCGGTCTTCGGTTACTTCATTGAGATCAGCAATTCGAACCTGGCCGCTGTGCCGTCCGATTACACCCGGAAACAAACGACTGTGGGCGGCGAAAGGTTTATCACTCCCGAACTAAAGGAAGTAGAGTCTAGAATCTTGGGTGCCGACGAGCGCTCGAGGACATTGGAGTACGAGCTTTTTCTCGCCCTGCGTGAGAGCCTCATGGGGTACTTGCCGCAAATCCAGGAGATAGCCCGATTCGTCGCCATCCTGGATGTGGTCGCCTCCCTCGCAGAAACCGCCCGCCTCTTTGGTTATTCACGACCGACCGTGACCGAAGATTTGAGGGTTCATATCCGCGACGGACGCCATCCTGTTCTCGATCAGAAGGTCACCGAAGAGAAATTCGTTCCAAATGATTGTTGGCTGGATGGCGTCGAGAATCGTCTTTTGCTGATCACTGGTCCGAATATGGCCGGCAAATCGACTTTCCTTCGTCAGGTTGCATTGATTGTCTTGATGGCCCAGGTCGGCAGTTTCGTGCCGGCTGCAACAGCGGAGATTGGTTTGGTCGACCGTATCTTTACTAGAGTGGGAGCGTCTGATGATCTTTCCCGAGGGAAATCGACCTTCATGGTCGAGATGAATGAAACCGCGAACATCGTGAATAATGCGACGGAGCGTAGCTTGGTGATTCTCGATGAAATCGGGCGCGGAACCTCCACTTTCGACGGATTGTCGATCGCCTGGAGTGTGGCGGAGTATCTCCACGATGTGCTGCGCTCCCGGACGCTTTTCGCTACCCATTATCACGAAATGACGGAACTGGCCGTGGTTTGCAAAGGAGTAAAGAACTACAATGTTGCCGTTAGAGAATGGAACGACGAAATTATCTTTCTCCGCAAGATCCAGGCGGGCGTCGCCGACAAGAGTTACGGCATCCAAGTCGCGCGCCTTGCCGGATTACCTGACGACGTCATCGAACGTGCCAAGGAAATCCTCGCCAATCTGGAGGCCTCAGAATTGAACGCCCAAGGGAAACCGCGGCTGGCCGAAGCCAAGGTCTTTCGGAGTCGCCCCAAACGGAAGGAAGAGCCAAAACCGCAACTCAATCTTTTCGATTACCGCCCGTAGGCAAA
>JAFAKL010000546.1 GCA_019235445.1 Verrucomicrobiota bacterium
GATCATGGTGTCTGATGGCATAGCGAAATACCTGAATCTAAAGCATCAACTAACTTTCTTTGTCCGGACAATCCCCGCCAGGCGTTATGAAATGCTCGCGTTCTCTCATGGTTGGGTTCGTTGATCATATCAGATGATTTCTGCAAAGCTCTTTTCCGTTCTGCGGAAGTACCAAACTCCTAGCCAAAGGAAAAAAGCGATAACGATCAGCGAAAGGACGAAGCCCGGAAGATAAATCCGCGATTCGCCGCGACAGATGGCCCAGCGAAACCCGTCGATGACTCCAACGAGGGGATTAAGGGAATAGATCAGGCGCCAGTTCGCTGGTATCACCTCGCTGCTGAAGCCAACCGGCGAGATGAAGAGCCCGAACTGCACAATAAACGGGATAACGTAGCGGAAGTCCCGGTACTTAACGTTGAGAGCAGTGATCAGTAATCCCGGACCGAGCGCAGCGAGAAAGGCCATCAAAGTGAACAAAGGAAGGGCAACCATTCTCCAGTCTGGCATAAAATGAAACCAGACCATCAGGCCGGCGAGCAACACTGCGGAAATTCCTAAATCCACCAGGCTGGTGATCACTGCCCCGGCGGGAATGATCATACGAGGAAAGTAGACCTTCGATATAAGATTGGTATTTACGATTAGACTAGTGCTGGATTCCGAGAGCGCATTGGCGAAAAACTGCCAAGGCAACATTGCGGCAAAGACCAGAATGGGATAAGGAATGCCGGGGGACGGCATCTTGGCGATCCGGCCAAACACGACGACAAAAATTACCATCGCAAGAAAGGGACGAAGTACCGCCCAAATTACGCCCAGTGCGGTTTGCTTGTAGCGAACAGAAATATCCCGCCAGGCGAGGATATAGAATAGTTCGCGATAGCGCCAGAGGTCGCTCCAGTAATTTTTTTCGCTACGGCCCGGTTCGATCAGAAGTTCTTGCATTTATTCGGTTCTCCAGGTCCGATCCCGGAACCCTTGCGGATTTTAATGGGGAAGGTGCATCCAGTTGGATTTGATAATCCGAGCGGGTCTTTTAGCATCTGTGCGAGCTGCCGCCCTTGGTCGCGACCTGTTGGTTCGGATTCGATCTTAACGGCTGTATTTCGTGAATAGTGGGATTAACGAGATTTTCATGCTGCATCAAATTCTCCCCACCTGACGGATTTCGTCATTCGCAGCCACCTGCAAATCCCGCAGCCCCGACTACGCGTATGCTGCAACGTTCAAGCGGCATTTTTGTTTTTCACAAGTGTGAGGAGTAACGTTTGCAGATCAAAGAGCAAATTCCAGTGCTCGACGTAATAAAGGTCGTGTGCGATTCGTTGTGTCAGATCGGTGTCTCCGCGCAGACCGTTGACTTGTGCCCAACCGGTGATGCCGGGTTTCACTGTGTGCCGTACGTGATAATGCGGAATCTCGTGCTTGAAATCCTTAATCAATTCTGGGCGTTCAGGACGTGGACCGACGAGGCTCATTTCACCTTTGAGCACGTTCCAGAATTGCGGGGTTTCGTCGATGTTCCACTTCCGCATAAACGCTCCGATTCGGAGTCGGCGCGGGTCGTCTTTCGTCGACCAGCCGATTTTCCCGTCCTTTTCCGCGTCAAGTCGCATACTGCGGATCTTCAACATTTGGAAAACCTTGCCATTTCTGCCGATTCGCCTCTGGCGGTACAAGATTGGCCCTGGCGACTCAAGATAGACCAAGGCGCCGAAGATCGCTACGAGCGGTGCTGACAGCAGTATTCCCAGTGTCGCGCCCGCAATATCAAGAAGCCGTTTGACCAGTTTGTTGGATGTCCGATCAAGGGGCAAACGGGACAGACCAAGGATAGGGATTCCACTAAGGGTATCCAGGTGAAGCCCAGAAACAAGAATGCTAAAATACGATGGCACTACCTTAAATTGGATCAATTCCTTTTCGCACAGCGAGGCCAGCGCTTCCCAATGTTCGACCCGCACATTGCCGTCAGCTACGAGTACGATATCCACCGCGAGAGCGCTCAGGACGCGGCGAATTGACCTATAGCTATCAATTCGTTGAATTCCTCTAGGCGGTTCTCGGTCAAAAGATCCTTCAGGGGTCGGAACACACGCCACCATTTCGTAAGGATGGCATGGATCCTTCTCAATGATCTCTTTCAGCCGTTGCGCGTACGAGGTCCAGCCAACCACAAGGATTCTCTGGCGCAGCTTTCCGGCGATCGATTCCCGCCTGAGAAAGTAGTAAAACAAACGCCGCCAGGTGTAAAGACCGCTCATGGCCGTTATCGTAGCGAGTGTCACATAGACTCTCGAGAGCGGAGGCTGAAATTTAAAAAATAGGGAAAAGCCCAGGAATCCTGTTCCCCAGACCAGGGAAGCTACCATTACGTCCCTGAGTGGAGCGCGCTTGTGAAGCAGCCAGGTGCCGTCGTACATCTGCTTTTGCGCCAGCACGAGCAGCAAAGAAGCGGTACCGAATATAATATAATTGGAATAACTGCTCAAGACGATCCCAGGCGCTTCCACCCCTAAGTTGCTCAACGGGGTGTCAAAACGCACCAGGTAAGCAACCAAAAGGCAGGCAAACGCGACCGCCGCATCGCCCGCAAAACAGAGGAAAGCAACCCGATGAGGGAATTGCCTGCCTGCATCCATTAAGCCAAGGTCCGCCCGGCTCAGCGCAACCTCCGGCCGCACCGCTTCTGTAACCTCAATCTCTAAGGTTTTTTCCACCCTCACTCCTCCTTCTATGCTGGTTTATCAACGTAGTTGATAAGGAATTCGAACGAATCCGACGAACAAACGAATCAACCCTTGTGACCTCCGGCATTGGCGTACTGGCCGGCGTATTCCGAAAAGTAGTAGCGATCGCGGGAACGTCGCGGCATTCTGTTAAAGACAATTCCATCAGGGTGGCTGCCTGTTTGTGCCAATAGAGAGCACGCCCTGATGACAGCGCGCCGCGGTGTTTTAACAGCTCGGACGACAAAGCAGACTGACTGAACGTCTTTGGCGATGAGCTGAGTGTCGCTCACGGCATTGACCGGCGCGCTGTCTAATACGATCCGATCAAAGTGAAGCAACGCTTCCTTCAGCAGGCCGGCAAAATCGCAGGAAGCGAGTAGCTCAGCCGGTTTCGAGACTCTCTCGCCTGCCGGAAGGATGTAAAGGTCCTCGATACCAGTCGGCTTGCAACATTCCGCTACACTCGCTCGCTGCGTCAGACACTCAGTCAATCCATGCGCTTTGGTAGCAGCTAGGACAATCTTGCTTAAATTCGGCCTTCGCAGGTCGGCATCAATAAGAAGGGTTCGGCGTCCAGTTTGCGCCAGAGCCACCGCATAGTTGAGGGAACAATAACTTTTGCCTTCGGCCGGATTGGAGCTCGTGAACAGCACAGTTTTGCGTTCTTTTTCCGAGCTGAGGAAAGAGATAGCCGTTCGCAGCGAACGAAATGCTTCCGCTTCGTAGGAACCTGCATCACTGCTCAAGACGGATTCTTTATCCAGGTTTTTCCGCTTGGAATCGGGAATCGACGCCAGCACGGAAAGACCGGAAATGTTTTCCAACTGCTCGACACCGCGAACTGAATTGTCGGCCATGTCTGTGCCAAAAACCAGGGCACACCCCAAGACGCAGCCGGCTGCCAAGGAAAGCGCAAGAGTTAACAACTTGCGCGGTTTAGCCGGTTGGGCAGCGACAAACGGAGTTTGAATAACGCGGATGTTGTTTTCCCAAATGCCGGTGGCGACATTTGTAGCTTTCATTCGCGTCAGAACGGATTCATATAGCGCGCGGTCAGTTTCGACTTCACGAACCAGGGCGTTATAAGGGATGGCAATCTTGTTGAGTTCCAATGCCGCCCGCTCCTGATCCTGCAGAGCGGCTGTGAGCTTCCCCTCCGTGGCTTTAGCGGCCTCATACGATTTGATCACCATGTTTGCGGCGTTGACCAGTGTTCGGCTCAGCGAATCCTGCAATCCCTTGAGTTGGCCCGCCGCTTTAAATCTCGATTCCTTATCGGCAAGTTCCTGGCGAAGAGCCGCGACGACCGGAAGGGCAGCAACGCTGGGGAGCAACAGCAGCCGGTCCGCAGTCTTAGCCTTGCCTTGTTCGATGGCCGCAACATCGGCTTCCAACTTCAGCCGCTCTCCTTTGGCTTCGTCCACTTTCAAGTTCAAGTCTTTGAGTTTCTCGACAATGATGTTCTGCTTATCCTCGAGTGAGACGGCGTTGTGGGCCTCGCGAAATGTCTGAACTGCCAGCTCCGCGGCTTGAAGTTTGGTTTTCAAGTGATCGGCCTCTTGACTGAGATAATTGCTCGCGGAATCTGAAAGACCGAGCTTTTGCTCAAAGCTCTGGTTGATGAACTCTTTGACTATCGATTCGGCTAGCTGCTTTGCCTGTTTCGGATCGTGATCCTCAACAGTGACATCGATCAGTCGCGTCGCCCGGCGGACCTTGACGCTCACCTTCTTCGCCATCCGGCCCGCGAGCTCGCTCTCTAAATAAGCCGAGCCGTCTTTCTTAGGGGGAGCGAACTCGGGATCCTTTTCCAGTCCATTCGCTTTAACGACCTGAAAGAGCAAGGTGTCACTCAACAACGCTTGCTCGATTGTCTTAATAAGCTCAGGTGACTGCGTGTCCTCAGCATCGCCTTTAAAGTCTTGCAGATTATTGATCTTTGGAGTCTCCGGAGCTACTTCCAGCACGGCCCGGGATTCGTAAACTTTGGGAGCCCACATCAGATAGGCGACGCCCGCGCAAAGAAAAAGGATAACAGTAAGTATGATCAACCACGCTTTAGATAATAACAGATGGGTGAGATGCGCGAAGTCGAACGTTAGCGGGGAATCGGTCATTTGTGTCCGTGTTTCTTTTGTGTTCACGAAGGTATGCTCCAGTTCTTTGATCCGGTGATCAGGAAAAGGAAGCGCTCTCCCGGGAGCCTAGCGGCCACAGATCGGCAGCACCTGATCAGCCCTGATTGGCCTGCATATTTTTGCCAAACCGAACTTGCGTGAAGATCGTGACAACATGTTGGCTTTGATGCTGGCATTTCCAAAATTATTCAAAGAATTTCCAAATTGTTTTGCTATGACGCCGCTCCCGGGCGGGCTGACGTCCTGCATAATCGAATAAAGAAATCCATTTTTCTGGTAGAATCGCCAACCCCGAACCGCAGGCTAAAATCTAACTGGGTTACCCCGCTGCAAGACCAGACTCCTTAAAGCACCTTGTCTGCAGCCGCCGACTAAGCGTCACACCAAGGATGCGGAATCAAACTACTTCCGCGAGCAATTGGTGCAAAACCTCATCAGCCTCTGCAATCGAGTCCCAATTCTCTGACCTTCGATTTATTCGCTTTATAACGACTACCCTATTCATGTATTTCAAATTCCCGCCGCCCATCAATAGAATATCAATCAAGAGCACAAATCTTGCCAATTCCACGACAAATTTTGAAAATCACCGCACTGAAGGGAAGTACCGCCGTTTCGGTCAGTCAGGGTTACCCAATTTAACCATAATGAGAGTAATAGTAGTCAGTAAACGTGAGCGACTGTTCTTAAATGCACACTTGAATTGCGGGACGAATTGGAATTGCAATGCACGCGGTGATAATACATCGAGGAAAAAGCCGTAACATTGTCTACCTGCGACTCTGGCCGTGCGCTTCTTCGGCTGAAAACACCGACCTGTCAAGGAAATGCTTCTTTCATTGGCACTTCTGTATACGTAACTTGACAGTATATTTGGCCTTCCGCCGGTTGTACCTGATGCGTTTTTTTCGCAAATTGAGCCGACCGTCGACTCGGTTCCGACTCTGGTAACCAGGGGGAGAAGAAAGGGACCAATATAGTAAAACCGCGTATTTACAATCGGCCTTAGGGAAGGAATTGGAACATCTGAAAGCGCCGTGCGACTGCTACACTGAGCTTTCATGGCAGTCCCCCCCGAGTTTTCTGGCAATGAGTTCTTGAGGTCTGAAGTGAATGTTTCGGTCGTGGTTTGCACTCGGGCCCGTGCGTACAGTCTCAATCAGTTCCTGCTCTCGCCGATAGGTCTGATCACCGAGGGGCCCTTGGCTATTGGCTTACTCCACCCGTGCGGCGACGTTAGAGATCTTTGGAATCATGACTCTCTCTCGCACTCAGGGTCCGCCGAGGAGTCGTTGCCTAAGGGTCGTGTAACAATGATTCTCAAGGTTATTTTTGTATCCCGAAATAATCTCGTCGCGCTTTTCATCCATGCGCTTGCGCGAGCTTGATTTGGATTGAGTATCTTGAGCCTTGCGTTCGATGCAGACTATCGGTCTCCGCTTTCTTTGGCGAGCGTCACCATTTGGTGCCAAAGGGCAATGAGGCGCCTCTTTATCTCCGCGAGGGGCTCATCGGGGGGGCGAACTTGTTCATTGTGAACTCTATGTTGCGATTTTCCCCGATGCACCTCTTTCCGGCTCCTGGTTCGTGCAAGGCTTTCCCGATGGTGTCTCGTACGTGGAGTCTCGCGAGAGGGCAGGCTTTCCGCATCCACAGTTTCACCTCGGTCGTCACCGCTGGGGGGTGAAGGAGGCGGCGGCGCTGCAGCCGTCCGAGAAGCAGGATCTTGGGGACCCTGCTGAACCGGGCGGCTTGAGCCGGTGTTTGGGACCCACAGACCGAAACGCGTGTAAGTGTAGGTTGGCTGCGAGCTCGATGGATCTTCCAGAACCCTTGGTAAGGTATCCAGAGCGTTACGTGAACCAAGGTTCATTGTGTGCGGATCATTCTCTTCCAGTGACTCCTCCGGCTTGGGTTGCCAGAAGACAAACCAGACCATCCAAATGCCTGCCAGAATGGAAAATGCGATTGCCACTCGCTTCAACATGCCCAGAGTTCCGTAATGAGAAGCTCGTAAAGCGCCTATCCAGGAATCCGAGAAATGAGTCGGTGCCTTCGTGGGACTTGCATTTCGAAGGGGCGTTTGAGACTGCGAGACGCTCCGAGCAACTACCAGATCGGTAACGCTGTTGGTTAATGCGTCCAGATGCTGTTCCGCCGGCGGGCTGAATGCATCGAACCAACGAACGTTGCCGAGGTAAAAAAGAAAGTCGCGCCGTGGGGGCGCTTGGGTCAGTCGCACTGGGATAATCTCGCGGTTTGTATAGAAAGCATGTGCAATTTCTCTCTCTACATGAGGCGACGTATTCGCATTTTCTGAGAGCACCAGCACCATCACGCGGCTGGACCCTATGGCGCGCCGCGTGGCTTCGGTCCAATCTTCACCTGGAGAAATGTCTCGGTCGGCAATCCAGCATTTGACCCGGGCAGCCTCAAGCTTTTCACAGATTGCGTCGGCGATCCTCTTATCCTTATGTGCGTGACTGATGAAAACGTCGTGGGTCATACTCGCGGGCTCACTTCAGCAAAATCGTGAACAGCACGCAAGCCAAGGCCGCGCAAGCTGCGGCAAGAATGAACCAAATCACGCCCATGGCCAACTCAGTTCTCGCGCCTCCGGAATGGTCGATTTCGCGGAGTTGATCAGCTGGCCGGCGTTCAAAGGCCGCGCGCTTGCGGAATCCGTCAGGGTTATCTGGTTTAATCGATTTTGTCTGGGGCGAGAGTAAAGAGCTCCAATGAGACATAGGCGATAGTTAGAAATGCGTGATTCGGATAGTTATAGATGCGTGATTCGCATGGAGAGTAGCGTCTCTGGACGCTACTGTAAAACGGTTGAGATATTGACGTGGATCATGAAATCGATTGCTGCTTTGGCGACAGTGACGACCTTGCTCCTCGGTTTACCGATGCTTGGTGCCACCTGGACCGGCCGGCCGATGTCGCAGTACCTCGAATTCCCGCCGCGTACGCGGTACGTTCAGCATGCCCCTTTCTCCTGGCCTGCGTTCGCATTGCTGATCCTGGTAGCGGTTACGCTAGGAGCGCTGTTTATCTCACTTTACCTACCGCGAAAGGAGAGCAGCGCCTCGACCAGTTGCCAGGTCCGGTTTCCCTGGTGGGGATGGGTTTCCGGCTTTTTTGTGCTCTGCTTCTGGACGTTGGCATGGAACCGCTTTGGCTGGTTTAGAGCATTCCAACCTTTTACTTTCACGCCCCTTTGGGTTTCCTACGTCGTTCTCGTGAATGCGTTCACTTTCGGGCGCTGCGGGACTTGCCTGTTAACGCGACAAACTCGTTACTTGCTCTCCCTGTTTCCCGCCAGCGCATTATGCTGGTGGTATTTCGAGTACCTCAACAGGTTCTCACAGAACTGGTACTACGCTGGCCAGGAGATGTTTACCCCATTGAGCTACACGCTTCTCTTTACGATCGCCTTCTCCACCGTTCTACCAGCGGTTATCAGCACGACGGAACTACTAAGATCATTTCCGGTACTCGGGCGCACTCGGTATCAGCGGCCCTTGATCTTGGCTCACCGGAGGATCGTTGCGGTAGCCATGTTGGCCTTTGCGTCGTGTGGGCTGATTGGGGTCGCCGTCTTGCCGGACGCCTGGTACCCGGTAATTTGGCTCTCGCCTCTCTTGATCTTGATTTCCATCCAGGTGCTGCTCAGGGAAGATAACCTTCTCCATAAGCTGGAACGAGGGGAATGGCAGGCAGTGACAGTGCCTGCGTTGGCGGCGCTGGTGTGCGGCTTCTTCTGGGAAATGTGGAACAGCTACAGCTATCCGAAATGGGTCTACTGCATTCCGTACATCCAGCGATTTCAGATTTTCGAAATGCCCCTGGTTGGCTACCTGGGGTACTTGCCTTTCGGACTGGAATGCTACGTGGTAGCAGACTTGATCGCGGGACTTGTGGGCACAGATACACCGATCCCGCCAATTCCCCCAACTTCCTAAGGCGGGCCTTTCGACACAGGCGCTTCGCCGACTAAGGAACCTAATTTCAAAATAGTGTTCCAGTTACGCGCCGTACCTCGGGTAGCAAACCTTTTTTCAAGGAGGGTATTGCTAAGCGATGAGCGACCGATCCCGGCAGGATAAAGGAGTTCAATGGACGCTGGCCGCCCTGGCTGCGCCGGCAACCACTTCCTCGCCCTTCCTGTCGCGGGCTTTCAGGCTCCGATTCAAGATGGCACAAAGCGCCAGTCCGATCACGATTTGCTGAATGATTTCGTCGATGGGTGTGACCCATCGATCCAAGACGGCCGTCCAGGGCGCGTGCATGCCGACTTCCCCAATCTGAAGAAAGCTGATTGGAAGCCCAACCAGAAGAAACCAACCGGCGACTTTTGCCTGCCCCGAGGCTTTGATAGCGGCGGTGGCCAGGAACAGTGTTCCGACTAATCCGAACGACGCCTGTGCGAAATCGAGGGTGGAACAGATAACATCATATCCCGCCTCCGGAGTGACCAAGCCGGTGGCTTTGCCTTCTGCTATGGCTCTGAGGGTGGCCGTCAGAAGGAACAGATTCACGCTGAGCGAGGAGATGTCCGCTAAGGATGAAATGACCGATGCGCCCCCCCCCATCCATGCTTCCCAACTGAAAGTTTGCGCCAGGACCAGCGCGAAAATTATGATGACGAAAATGTGGAGCAGGTCATAGAGAAGAAACGCCCATGAGGCGATCGTGTAATAAATCTCCTGGCATAATCCCAGCAGGTTATCCGGATCGATGTGCGAAAAGGCGATTTCGTTGGCACCGATCGCGATCGAAGAGAGCAGGATGCAAAGCGCGCAGCAGATTGCTGCCGCCATAAGCATCCGGTTAGAAAGGTTCATCCGAGGAGGACCCCTTTCGTCACGTGTTTCGATGCGCCTGAGTTGGTCTCAGAGGAAAAGAAAAATGCCACAAAGGAAGGGTACGACCAAGGAGGGCTCGACTTTAGAATCTTATAGCAAATATGATATTTAAAGACGCGAGATTGCTTTATCGGATCAGCTCAAATCTAACCTCAGGAAAGATTACTACTTTTCGATTTCCAGAACTCAGAAACTACAGGACACTTGAACTGTTCCTGCCGTCACCACCCGAAACCAATTCCAAATTTCAAACTATGAGCAACACTGGTTCAGTAGCCAAACAGATCTTTGGATCCAGTCCAAGGCCCCTGCATCTGGGGATTTCCGTATCGAATCTCGAGGAGAGCATAAAGTGGTACACCGAGACCCTGGGATTCGAACCTGCGAAGCGTCTCGATCTGCCGGAGGTCCAATTCCGGGTCGCGATCCTGGAATACCAGGGGTTCGGAGTCGAGTTGATCGAGGTAAAGGGATCGAGCAAATACCCCCTCGCGTGGAACGAGCCCGGTCCGCAACATAGAATTCAGGGAATCGTTCATTTCGCGTTCCGAGTGGACGATCTAGACGCAACAGTAAAAGTTTTGCGCGATCGGGGCGCGCGATTCGCTTGTGAACCGACGGTGCTTGAGGGATTGGGGATTCGCTATTTCCATATTTTTGATAATGACGGAAATCTGATCGAATTCGGTCAAAGTCTGAAATAGCGCTGGGAGTGGAGCCAATGCCGATTGAGCTTTCAGCGATTGAGACCCGTGTCTTGGGTGCTCTTTTGGAAAAGGAACGGACAACTCCAGAATATTATCCACTCTCTTTGAACGGTCTTGTCGTCGCCTGCAATCAAACCACGAATCGAGATCCGATCGTCACTTACGACGACCGAACGGTCGAGCAGGCTCTGGGCGGTCTGCGAGAAAAGAAATTGGCGATGTTGGTTCATACCGCTGGCGCCCGGGTCCCGAAATACCGGCACACTCTTCTGAACACGTATAATCTGGACGCTCGCGAAGTTGCCCTCCTCTGCGTGATGATGTTGCGCGGCCCGCAGACGACGGGTGAACTCCGCACGCGTACCGAGCGCATGTGTGGTGCGTTGACCTTGTCGGAGATAGAAAAGTGTCTGGAGGAATTGACTCGCGGATCAGAGCCGCTTGTTCGGATTATTCCAACCAAGCCCGGGCAGAAGGAAAAACGATACGTTCAACTGCTCTCCGGTGAACCAGATTTGGAACATTGGGCCCAGACCCCGGCGGCAGGTGCCGTTGCGGAGAAATCTCGCATCGACTCGCTGGAAGCCGAATTGAACACCCTGAAATCTGAATTTCGGGAGTTGCGTGAGGACCTTGCGGAATTTAAGAAACTGTTCGGATGAGCGGGGCGTTTCAGCCTTAAAATCGTCCAGGTCTTCCTAATGAAAAGTGTGCGCCAAACGGCGTGTGTGTTACCCCGTTTCGGAGCGCGAACCAGGTCAACTATTTTGCGGCTGACCACGCCCAAGGGGACAAGGACCGGTGCCTTCGTCTCTACGCAACCACTCACATTCGACCCGTACCCAAAATTGCCCCGCCTCCAAAAATTGCCGGGCGGTCTAGGTCGGCTAGGGACGATCTAATTCCGGCTGGCTGTGGCAGTCGATCGAGGACGAGAACGACGAAGGATTTTAGAACACTAGCCTGACCGTCGTTCCCTGACCTCATGGTTTCGATAGGCGGTGATCAGCCGCTCAAGCTGTTCGACGATGGATCGGATGCGCCGGCCACGCTGACTGTCCGCAACGGTCCTCGGCCGATCCCATTCCCTTACCACCGTAATGCTCGGGATGATGTCCGCGCCGCGCAGAATTGCTGCTTCGACCGATTCAAAATGGTAATGACGGGCCAGGAACGTTCGGTGCGGCTCCAGCACGAGCGTGAACCCATGATCCCCGAGACTCTCCGAAAAGGCACCATCAATCGTTATCGCCTTCCCGCTCTTCTTCAGGGGAGACTCGCCTTTTTCAACTTCGACTGGAACATGACCGTTGACGATGAGTCCGTGTGCCGGATCAACTCCGAACTCGGCAAGAATTTTTTCACAAAACCAAGACTCATGGATCAGGCGGAAATAGGGGTTTTTGGTTTCTTGGTGGGAGCGTTTGTCGGCGATCAAACTGCTTTCGAGTGTTGTAATGCGATCCTTACCGAAGAGCGGAGACTCCGGACCGCTCCACAGATACCAGAGCAAATCAAGATCTTCCCTCTTCCTGGACTCGAGAACTCGGTAAATCACGCTCTCGATCGCTTTAAACAGGGCCCGGCCGGTGTAGGGCTTGCCGTCGATAATCATCGGCAAGAAATCGCCCGCCTCATCCACCGGCACGCACCCGTGAAAGATCAAGTGTTCTTCGCGACGTAAGTACATGTACCCCTGGCCAATCATCCAACGCATTTGTTTCCACAGTTTCTGACTGCCAAGGAAGGAGTTGCGCAAGCGCCGCACACAGAGTCGTTCTTCCGCTGTCAGTTCGTAGGGGTTCGCCGGATTGATGGTAGGGAAGTTGACCTCCTTGAGCGGATACTCGACCCCATCCACCTCGATCTTCCCGGTCTGAGAATTGATCCGATGCAAAAGGCGCCGGTGTTCCATCTTCCATTCAGGATGGCGAGCGATGACCTGCCCTTCGAATTTGAACTGCATCACCGCGGCAGCTTTCTGCATCCTTGCCATCATCACCTTTTCTCGCATGCCGCTGCCTCTGGGCTCAAAACTGGTAGCGGGATCGTCGGCGTAAACCGTCCGCGCCAGCAGATCAAGAGGCTCGACCGGAATTCCGTAGCCTTCTTCCAATTGGAGAAGCCGGCGATAACGGATAGAGATACGAAGCACATTGCAGATCAGAGCTTCGTGACCGAGGCAGGCGCCTAACCATGCGACATCATGGTTGCCCCAGATGAAGGAGACATTCGGTTGCTGCATCAGATAGTCGACCACATGATCTCCCCGCGGCCCGCGGTCCCAGCAATCTCCTGCGATAATCAGCTCATCGATGGCCAGGTTACGGATGACTCTGCCAATGAGGTGGATCAGGTGTAGCACCCGGCCCCGTCGGACGAGTTGATCGACGATCGCCTCGATGTAGGCCGGGTCTCTCTCGACGGAGGGTGCATGGAGAATCTCGGCCAGCAACTCGCGGTATTCCTCCGGCAGAACCCGTGTGACCGCGTCAAGGCTGCGCCGAGCAGCCAAAACCCGAACGATATCGAACAAATCGTCCAGTGTTCGCATGGCATAGGTCTTTTGTTCCTGCGGATCCCGAAGCGTCTGCTCAAGCCGATCAACAACCTCGGCAGGATAGAAGATCAGGGTGAGTATCTCCTGAAACCGATCCGGCAACATCCGGTCCTTGAAGAGACGCTCAACCAGAGGTCGCAAAGTGCCCGATGCGTTATTAATGACATGCCGAAGTTTCTTATCCTCCCCATGGATGTCACTGATCACGTGGATTGTGCCCTTCGGCAAGGTGAGCTCCGCCGACAGCCGAGCGATCTCAGCGATGGCAGAGTCAATGTTCGGCACCTCACGCGCCAGCGGATCCAGATTTGCCAATTCTAAATCGCGAGCTTGACTACCATCGGCTGTTGAAGCCACGGAGGCGAGTTGATCCACCGTTGGGGATACCGTGCTCATTGGATACGACTAAATGATTCCGGGTCACGATGCGACAGTTTTGTGAAGTCGCTCCTGGCCAAACCGGCTATTGAACTCCTTAAGGAAAGACGCAATTAATCTGCCGTATGAGAGCTTTGGAAGAGATAGCCAAGTTTATCGGAGGAGAAATGCGCGGTGACGGCTCGGTTTCGGTGGCGCGTGTCGTGCATCCTGCGGTCGCGCAGGGCGCCTCTGATCTTGCGTTCGTCCTTTCGTCCGAGGAGGCATCTGTTCTCAGCTCCGGCAGGATCCTCAATGCGGTAGTGCCTGCCGGAATCGAGAATCTGCCGATTCCCAACCAAATTGTGGTCAGCAGGCCAAGGTTAGTCTTGGCCAAGTTAACGGAATTTTTCGAGCGGCCGGTGCACGTTGCTGCGGGGATACACCCATGGGCGGCAATCGATCCCACCGCCAGCGTGGGCGAGGGCACTTCGATCGGTCCCTTCTGCTGGGTCGGTCCAAACAGCCGAGTCGGCGCTCGCTGCAGGCTCGTGGCCAATGTGAATCTTGGTGCAGAAGTAACGATTGGTGAGGACAGCTTGCTTCATGCTGGTGTTTGCATAGGGGATCGTTGCGAGATTGGGAGCCGTGTCACCATCCAGCCAAACGCGACCATCGGCGGGGACGGGTTTGCCTTTGTAACGCCCGAGCCGGGCAGCGTCGAGTCTGTGCGGAAGACCGGCGAGGTGCGAAACTTCAACACCCATATCGTTCGAATTAACTCCTTGGGGAACGTGGTCATCGAGGACGACGTTGAGATAGGAGCTGGGACATGTGTCGACCGGGGGACGCTGGGAGAGACCAGGATCGGCCACGGATCCAAGCTGGATAATCTCATCCAGGTTGGACATAACACGCGGATCGGCAGCAATTGTCTGATTGTCGCCCAAGTCGGGTTGGGTGGCAGCTCGACGGTGGGCGATCGTGTCGTCCTCGGTGGCCAATCGGGAGTGCCGGATCACGTTTCCCTTGGCGCTGACGCCGTCATTTACGCTCGCTCCGGCATCGTCGGTCCCGTTCCGGAGAAAGCTGCGATGATCGGTATTCCCGCCTTACCACTCCGGCAATTCATGGAGCAGGAGGTAAAGATGCGGCGGCTGCCAAACCTGATCAAAGATCTGCAGCGTCAAATGGCTTCTTTGGAGGAGAAACTGAACTCGTTATTCCCACCAAAATGAGTGTTCGTTGTTTTTTTGAACTCTGATAGTGTATTGAATCGGATCTGTCTCCACCATTTAATCATCCGAATTCGTAATCCATATGAAGCAAGTTCTCAGGCTGTTTGCAGGGTTTATTCTGGCAGCTGGGGTGTCGACGGCCTTCGGCTCGGGCAGCCAGACACTGCCGAAGCCGCCGGCCAAGGCGGCGGAAAGCACCGTGGATGCCACGGCAGTTTACAACCATGGGGTCGCTCTTATGCACGAAAAAAAATATGGAGAGGCTTTGGTCGATTTCAGGAAGGCCATCCAGGCCAAACCAGATTTTGCCGCAGCGCACAATAATTTCGCGTATTGTCTCCGGCAACAGGGCCCGGCAAAGTACAAGGAGGCATTAAGTCATTACGACAAGGCGATTGAGCTCAATCCGAATCTCGCCGAGGCGTACGAATACCGCGGTGTTCTGTACGTGAAAATGAACCGGAGAAACGATGCCGAAAAAGATTTAGCCAAGTTGAAGCAACTAGATTCTAAACTCGCTCCTAAGTTGGACTACGCGCTGAAAAACAATGGCCAGGAGAAGGACGGCTACTAAATCGGCGCCGGCTAAAACTTGAACCGTGTGTTGAGCCGGAGCTGACCGCCAGGGAAGGGCCGGAGCCTTTGTCGCCGGAGAAATTGTCGTCAGAACAGAGGCTAGCTGCGATATTTTTCCGGTCCGGTGTGCCTTGTTAGGTCTTATCGCAGCTTGCCTTGTGTAGCCCTTACGAAGAATTGTCGGCATCTCGTTTTTGCGGGTTGCTGGCTG